>JAXMGF010000004.1:0-57084 GCA_046347365.1 Acinetobacter sp.
GCGCAGAGAACGGAGCTTCGTCAGATGCTTCACGAGATGCTTTAGTTTCAGCTTTATCGTCAAGGATACCTTCGATTGCTTTAACTTCTGTTGGCGATGGTAAGAATTCAATCACAGCATCCAACATACGTTGAACACCTTTGTTTTTGAACGCTGAACCACAAAGCATCACTTGGATTTCAGATGCTAATGTACGAGCACGTAAACCTGCAACGATGTCTTCTTTAGAAAGATCACCCTCTTCAAGGTACTTGTCCATTAACTCTTCAGAAGCTTCAGCAGCCGCTTCAACCATGTTAGTACGCCATTCGTTAGCAGTATCAACTAGGTCAGCAGGAATCTCACCATATTCAAACTTCATACCTTGAGATGGTTCATCCCAGATAATCGCTTTCATTTCGATAAGATCTACAACACCTGCAAATGTATCTTCTGCACCGATTGGTACAACGATAGGTACAGGGTTACCGCCTAAACGAGTTTTAACTTGCTCTACAGCACGGAAGAAGTTTGCACCAGTACGGTCCATCTTGTTCACGAATGCTAAACGAGGCACTTTATATTTGTTAGCTTGACGCCATACAGTTTCAGACTGAGGTTGAACACCACCAACAGCACAGTAAACCATGCACGCACCGTCAAGAACACGCATAGAACGCTCAACTTCAATTGTGAAGTCAACGTGTCCCGGTGTATCAATTACGTTGATACGGTGTTGTTCGAATTGGTTGCCCATACCAGACCAGAAACAAGTCGTAGCAGCAGAAGTAATGGTAATACCACGCTCTTGCTCTTGTTCCATCCAGTCCATTGTTGCTGCACCGTCGTGTACTTCACCAATTTTGTGAGATACACCTGTGTAGAACAAGATACGTTCAGTTGTAGTTGTTTTACCTGCGTCAATGTGCGCAGAAATACCAATGTTACGGTAACGAGTAATCGGGGTTTGGCGAGCCATGATGTCTTACATTCCTAAATGTTATCTTTAAAACAGGACGCATCAATTAAATTGATGCGCACGAATATCCAAGCAGGCAACTTAAATACCCGCAAAGCTCCCACTTTGATAAAGAGCGATGTTGAATCGAGCTGCTGTACGCATGAATATTCTCCTGATTAGGGACTGTTTTATCCGTTTAGAAACGGTAGTGAGAGAAGGCTTTGTTGGCTTCAGCCATACGATGCACGTCTTCACGTTTTTTGATCGCTGCACCTTTACCTTCAGCTGCATCAAGCAACTCACCAGCAAGACGTAAAGCCATCGTTTTTTCAGAACGCTTAGCAGCAGCATCTACTAACCAACGCATAGCCAAGGCAGTACGACGGGATGGGCGCACTTCCATAGGTACTTGATAAGTAGCACCACCAACACGGCGTGCCTTTACTTCAACCATAGGACGAACTTTCTCAAGAGTAGTCTCGAAAAATTCAACTGGGTCTACTTTGTTTTTTTCTTGAACACGTTCTAAAGCACCGTAAACGATACCTTCAGCAACAGATTTTTTACCATCCTGCATAACGTGGTTCATGAATTTAGCGATTGTTTGGCTGCTAAATTTCGGATCTGGAAGGATCTCACGAGCAGCGACTACGCGACGTCTTGGCATTTTAATACACCTAATATTATGACACTTCAGGATGATCCAGCAGTTGTACTAAGTGTCGTGTACATGACGCTGGCCTTACTATACGTCGCCTGAATTACAAATCTATGAAGAATTCAAACAAGCGAAACGCTAAAGGATTGCTTGGGCTATTTTCCTAGAATTACTTCTTAGGACGTTTCGCACCGTATTTAGAGCGTGACTGGTTACGATCTTTAACGCCAGCACAGTCCAAAGAACCACGAACGGTATGGTAACGTACACCTGGTAAGTCTTTAACACGACCACCACGGATAAGAACAACACTGTGCTCTTGTAGGTTATGACCTTCACCACCGATGTAGCTAGACACTTCAAAACCAGAAGTTAAGCGAACACGGCAAACCTTACGCATTGCAGAGTTAGGTTTTTTAGGAGTAGTCGTATATACACGTGTACATACACCACGACGTTGTGGACAAGCCTTCAACGCAGGAACTTTTGATTTTTCAATCAAAGTTGTACGACCCTTACGGATCAACTGATTTGTTGTTGCCATTTGGCAATTCTCCCGTTATTAAACAACCTCAAAAAGAAAAACAGCTCTTTTTAAGGGCACACAATTGTAAGCCAAGAAGTAAAAATGGTCAACATCGCACAATAGAGCAAATGCTGACCATTCCTAGTGTTTTTGTTGCGTTCTGATGTATGAATACATCATGAAACAAATTAGCTGTGTTTTTTTGAAGCTGGTTCCATCTCAATTGGTTTTTGTTCAGCCACAATTTCAGGTTCATCTTCTGTGATTATCTCATCCTGCTGTGCAGTCAAGGCAGGTTGTTGTTCAGCATGTTCATGCTCTTCAACATATTGGCTTGCCAGTTGCTGGATACCAGTTTCCACCTTTTCCTCCACAGATGGCTGATCGGCAGCATTTTCTTTTGCCCGAACATCAACATGGGTAATCACATCATTTTTAGTTGCTTCCGCTGTGGACGGTTTATGTGATTCAGTTTCAGCCGTATTTAACAGCTTTGGACTGGCCTTGCGAAGCAAGGCTTCAGCCTTGTAATAAGCCGCCAACGGGGAAATATTTTCATTTGGGTGCTCATTTAAATAGAAACGTGCGGCACCAAATACTGACTGAGACTTATGCCCTACATCCTCAAGCAGTTTCCAGCTATAAAAGCTGCCCAATGCTGCACCTGCCACAGGAGTCAGCTTGCCAATCACAGAGGCTTGGGGAATAAGGTTGAGCCATCCCCACTTAAACTGTCCCTCATCATCAACTAGCCATTTCCTGATCATTTCAATATCGTTGTTTGAACCCAACAATTGCTGGAACTGTTGCAGGTCATGGGTTTCCAGCATGGATTTCACGGCCTTCAATGCAAGTAGCAGGGTTTGCTTTTCCGCCACAAGGCTCAAATCAATTTCCTTGAAAATAAATGCAACAATTTCCTGGTCTGTGTCGCCATTGAGGTCAAAGCCATGGGAACGACCTGTTTGATATACAGTTCTCAATGCCAGAACTATTGAGGCAGGAATGTCTATTGCCGCACCCCACACCCCTGTTGCACCTGTAATCAAACCCTGCGCCGCAGCCAAAAGCTTGTTCTGTTCAATCAGGGCCTGACTCAGACGCTGGGAGCGTCCTGTATCCCTGGTCAGTTCAGCAATCTCCTTTACCCCTGCCTCCTCAAGAATTTTTTCTGTTAAAGAGGTGTTTGAACTAAACTCATTTAGCCACTGAAACAGGTATTCAGAGACTTTTTCCCCAAGGTCTGGCGATATAAAGGTGGCGAAATTATTGACCCGCGTGTAATGACGACCCAGCAACTGGTTTGACAGTTTAGGCAATTGCTGGCGCAGCATCTGTTGTGGTGTTTCATACCTTTCCACCTCAAATGGAGGTTTGAAGCGGGCACTTCCCTCAATCACATTTGATGAATGGGCGAGTTCCGCTGCGGAAGTCGTTGGGGCAACCTGACGTTTTTGTAATTCTGAACTGAGCTTTTTAGCCACTCCAAAGGCCTGTGCCAATAAACCTGAAGATTGCTTATTTTGGGATTTTGTCATCAAATACCTCTGCTCTGTAATTGTGTGCATTTCTAGGTAGATACTAGGTTGAATATCTATTTATCTCAACTTTTATGTGTGTACTTTCATTACGTTTCGTCACAACATGACTGATATTTACTAATATTTACACAACTGGAAATAGGCATAAAATTTGCCATAAGAAATAAAAAACCTTTCTGCTATCATGGTGTCATTCACTTATAAGCTGTTTTAATCGTTATATTCTCCTGATTTATGAATAACGATTATCGTACATGGCTTAGCATTACCATAAAAGGGATCTGTAAATGAAACGTGTTGTAATCACTGGTATGGGCATCAACTCATGCATCGGCAACTCTTTGGAAGAGGTTACTCATTCTTTAAAAAATGGAATCTCTGGGACACGTTTTAACCCAACTTATGCTGAACTTAATTTCAAGAGCCATGTCAGCGCGGCGGCTGTTCAGGATTTTGATGGCATTGACCGTAAAATTAAACGTTTTATGGGGGTCTGTGCCATGTATGCCTACAATGCGGCGATTGCAGCGGTAGAAAATGCAGGCCTTAAACAGGAAGACCTGGCCAATAACCCACGTTATGGGATTACAGGTGGTAGTGGCGGTAATTCAACAGCCTCTGTTGCTGAAATGGTGAAACTTTTAGAGGAAAAAGGCGCACGTAAAATTGGACCTTTCTTTGTTCCCCGCAATATGAGCAACACCATTACTGCAAACGTTGGTGTGTCATTAAAACTTCAGGGTATCGCTCACTCCATTACCAGCGCATGTGCAACATCTGCCGATGCGATTGGCTATGCTTACAACCTGATCCAATTGGGCAAACAAGACCTGATGCTAGCAGGTGGTGGTGAAGAGGATCACTGGTCTCAAAGCCTGCTGTTTGATGCAATGGGCGCATTGTGCTCTAAATATAATGATAGCCCAGAAACAGCTTCACGTCCTTATTCAAAAGACCGTGATGGTTTCGTCATTGCAGGCGGTGGTGGTTTCGTTATTCTTGAATCACTGGAACATGCTCAGGCCCGCGGTGCTAACATTTTAGCTGAAGTTGTCGGTTATGCAGCGAATAGTGATGGTGCTGACATGGTTGCGCCAAGTGGTGAAGGTGCAACCCGCTGTATCCTCATGGCACTGGAAGAAGCCAAACAACATGGTGTTGAGCAGATTGATTATATCAACACGCATGGTACCTCCACCCCTGCTGGTGATGTGACGGAGCTTAAAGCAATCGAACGTGCTTTTGGTGAGGGTCAGGTTCCACCATTAAGTTCAACCAAATCCATGACGGGTCATAGTCTGGGTGCCGCTGGTGTTCAGGAAGCGATTTATTCTGTACTGATGATGCAAAATGACTTTATTGCACCAAATATCAACGTCACAGAACTGGATGAGGGCGCACAAGGTTTCGATATTGTACTTGAAAAACGTGATGCAAAACTGAATACTGTCATGAGTAACAGTTTTGGCTTTGGCGGTGTAAACGCCTGCCTCATTTTCAAGAAGTGGGATGCATAATCCCACCTAGGATGATCGATGGATGCACCTTCTGATGCTTTCTTGTGGGTGAAAGCATTACATATTATCGCTGTGGTGTGTTGGTTCGCTGCATTATTCTATCTGCCTCGTCTTTATGTTTACCATGCGATGAGTGAAGATACTGTCAGTCATCAGCGCTTTGAGGTCATGGAACGTAAATTGTACCGTGGCATTATGTGGCCCTCCATGATTGCCACACTTATTACCGCCCATTTCCTTGTGGACTGGGGTGATGCCACCCGACATTACCATGAAGCATTATGGTTTTATCTCAAAGTAGGCTTGGTCGGTTTATTGGTCATTTACCATTTTGTTTGTGGTTACTACCGTAAAAAACTGATTGGCAATGCCCACTACAAATCACATCAGTTTTGGCGTTTTTTTAATGAAATGCCGACCCTGATCCTAGTTGCAGTGGTGATCCTCGTTGTCGTAAAACCTCAGTTCTAACTGGGGTTTGTCTTTTCAAGTGAAGATAATTCCCAATAATAATTTTAATCCTAGATATCATCAAATATGTCCCAGCCCACACAATCGCTGATACAGAGATTAGAAGCCAGATTTATTTCCAGCCTGATTGTCCATTTCAGGATAAATGAATTTAAATATCGTGGACTAACACAGGGTGAAGTAGAGATTGCACAGCAAGTTTTTGGTAACCTCATCAATTATGCTCAGGTGAAAATCTTTAATATCCCCTATCTTCCCTGGCAGCCAGCCAATATTTTTATCGCACCGAATGGCAATTTATTCGCATGTCAACCCTCTTTCAGTGCAGACTATTCAAAATGCTCAATGGCATTACAGGGTGTTTTTATTCATGAGCTGGCACATATTTTACAATACCAGCAACAGACCAATGTGGTGCTAAAAGGTGCAATTCTACAACTGGGCTATTATCTAAGTTTTAAAAAATACAATCCTTACTGTTATCAATTTATTCAGGGCAAAGCTTTTGAGGATTATAATATTGAACAGCAGGGTGACATTGCACGAGATATTTTTTTCAGGAAAATTCCAAATATCATTAAAAAATAAAAAGCCCCGTGATTTTATCCACAGGGCTTTTTAGGAGATTGGATCGCAATCTACTTTAAACAATAGAGCCTTTGCGAGCTTCTGGGCTGTGTTCATGACTATCATCCATTTCAGTCGTAAAATCCACACGCATTGCCTCCTTAACAATTGTACCAACACGTCCTACGCCAATTACCAAACCAAATGCAATCACTGGAAATAAAATTACTGGAATCATTACTACTTACCTCTCATGTTAAAAATCAGGTTCTTCTGAACTTATTTAAGTTCCTGCTCTTGTTCTCGGAACATGACTGTACCAATACGGCCAACAACCACAGCCAGCCCAAATGCAATTACAGGAAACCATACTACTGACATAGCGAATACCTCTTTTTTTCTGATCATGTATGACGACATGATGCTTCATTGGATAACAATAGTGTACAAATGTTCACATTAATTAGGATAATAGCAGTGCACAATTGTACACTCAAGCGTAGCAAAGTAACTCCCGACAAACGGTATATAAAATTTTAAAAAATTGATTTAATTAAATTATTTTATAAAACCCCCACATCAAAAAAGTGAAATATAGTCATTTTTATTATTTTATGTATATTTATTGTACAAATTAAACTTTAAAATGGGTTATCAGTACATATCATGTCCATACACCAAAATGAGCTGAAAAAAAACTTTATAGCACTATATGAAATTTCTTCGCAATCACGCAGCATAACTACGCAAATATTGAGAAATGTTGCCGTTTTATACAGAAAAACTTGTTATTTTTACGCAGAAAAATGTGCATTTAGTATATATTATTAAACTTGTCATTTTTCTTTAAGATATAGAATGTTTGGCGCCATGATATAGCAATGTTTTTAAAACTATACCCATATAAATCAAAAGCTTGTATATCATAATTTGTTAAAACTCAGGATTAGGTTTGAATGAAAAATTTTAAAGTTGCCCTTGCTCAGTTCTCTCCGCATATTGGCAATATTGATGCAAATACTCAAAAGATGGTTGAACAGGCAAATTCAGCGAAACAGCAACAGGCTGACTTGATCATCTTCCCAGAACTTTCCACGCTAGGCTACCCTGCTGAAGACCTTATACTTCGTCCAAACCTACAAAAACGTACCCAAAAGGCGTTTGCCCAGTTAAGTGAAGTCAAAGATATTGTGATGGTGTTCGGTTTCGTACACCAGACTGAGGATGGTCATCGCTACAACTCGGCTGCGGTGATGAAAGACGGTCAGGTTTTAGGTGTTTACAACAAACATAACTTGCCAAATTACGGTGTGTTTGATGAGAAACGTTATTTTCAGGAAGGTCACCAGCATCTGATTTTTGAATATCTAGGGCATAAGTTTGGTGTCTTGATCTGTGAAGATGTCTGGTCACTGAATACCGTTAAACAGTTAAGCCAGCTTAATGTTGAAACTGTACTGATCTTAAATGCCTCGCCGTATGAAGTAGGTAAGCCACAGCACCGTGTACAAACCCTGAATGAGCTGGCAAAACAGCTTAGCCTGAATATTGTTTACGTGAATCAGGTGGGTGGACAGGATGACCTGATTTTTGATGGGTCGAGTTTTGTCAGCAATCACAACGGGCAGCTTGCCTTGCAGGCTCCAAGTTTTCAGGAATCTGTTTATTTCGCTGAATATGATGCAAAACAGAAGCTGTTTAAAACTGCAAAAACCACGCCTACACTTGACACTTTTGCTGAAATTTATCAGGCATTGGTCATGGCAACACGTGACTATGTGCAGCGTTCAGGCTTCCCTGGGGTGATTCTGGGCTTATCGGGTGGTATTGACTCTGCACTCACCCTCGCAATTGCAGTGGATGCGATTGGTGCAGATAAAGTACAGGCCGTGATGATGCCTTATACCTACACCTCTCAAATGAGCGTGGAGGATGCGACTGAACAGGCACGCCGTATGGGTGTAACCTTTGGTATTGCTGAAATTCATCCAATTGTGAACAGCTTCATGCAAACCCTTTATCCATTCTTTGGCAATAGTCCTGCCGATGCAACTGAAGAAAATTTGCAGGCACGTACTCGTGGTACGTTGCTCATGGGGCTATCGAATAAGTTTGGTAACCTTGTCCTCTCCACAGGTAACAAGTCAGAGATTTCGGTGGGTTACTGCACATTGTATGGTGATATGGTGGGTGGCTTCTCTGTATTAAAAGATGTCTATAAAACCATTGTGTTTGAGTTGGCGAAATATCGTAATACTTTGAGTGAAACACCTGTCATTCCTCAACGTGTGATTACACGTCCACCATCAGCAGAGTTACGTCCAGACCAGAAAGATCAGGATTCTTTACCAGCCTATGATGTACTGGATGCGATCCTGTACGCCTACATTGAGGAAGACCTGAGTCAGGCAGACATCATTGCCAAAGGCTACGAAGCTGAAGTGGTCGAGAAAGTCATTCGTCTGGTTGACCGTAACGAATACAAGCGCCGTCAAGGGGCAATTGGACCACGTATCAGCTCGCGTGCGTTCAGCCGTGAACGCCGTTACCCTATCGTCAATGGATGGACTGCCAATGACTGAACAAGCTGTTTCTGAAAAGTCACAACATCTTGCTCAAGCACTTTTGCTTGAGCAGGTGGCATTTTATAGAAACCAACTGACCACCCACCTTTCTGCTGCATTTTTTCAGCAATTTATCCAGCTTTTTATACAACATGCGCCCGACATCCAGCTCAAGGAAGTAGTTGAATTGGAGCAAATTCAGGCAGTAGTTAAGCGTTATGCCTTTGAAATGCAGCTCGGTGCAGGTTTACTGGAATTTATTGGTGAAATTGCTCAACGACTGCATGTTTTTTCTTTACAGTCTTCAGCAGAATTACAGGACTTATTTTCAGACCAGCAGTTTGAGATATGGCTTTCCAAGTTTCTGGAACTGGAAAATATCCGCCACTACCTTAACCATTTCCTAAAAGAAAGCCCGTCTATTCAGCAGTTGTGCCAGTATATTGCCACCACAACCTTACAGAATAAGTTACCCAGACTGTTTTCACAGGCTGATGAAGACAGAATGCCTGAAAGCAAGTATGAATGGCAGCAAAAACTAAAAAGCTTTTCAT
Source organism: Acinetobacter sp. (assembly GCA_046347365.1). Classification (GTDB taxonomy): domain Bacteria; phylum Pseudomonadota; class Gammaproteobacteria; order Pseudomonadales; family Moraxellaceae; genus Acinetobacter. The sequence goes on from JAXMGF010000004.1 coordinate 9,339, forward strand.
ACCGTCAGCAACAACGAATTGAGCAGAAGCTGGAAGAAAGTATTGCCAAGTTTATTCAGGAGCAACTGGTTGATTTAAGCCTATTGTCTAATGATGATCTGGAAAGCCTTGCCCGCAATGTCTGGGATGATAACAAGGCCAAGCCACTATCAGAGTACACCAAACAGGTAACTCCACTGGATGTGGAAGAATTCTTTGTCATGATCTATGAATACTGGAAAGAATTACGCCAGTCCTCTTTCATACAGGACCTGATCCTGTACGGTGTAAAAGTCTTTTATGACTTTTATAAAGATGAAAGTCTGGAAGATGTTTTTGCAGCAATTGGTCTGGAAGAAACAGATCTATTAAATGAAGCAGTGCGTTTTTATCCCAAGGTTGTTGCGGCTTTAGACGAGCATGATGTATTAGAGCCAATCATTACATTAATTCTAAAACCGTTCTATGAAAGTCCACAGACTCTGGCAAGCATCGAAAAACATTTATAGCCTGTGCATAAACCAGAACAACGCTGTTTTGGTTTAAAAGAGCAATGACAGGCAGTATCATACAGATAAAAAGAAACCACGCAGGAGCGTGGTTTTTTAAAATGGTGGCTATGACGGGACTTGAACCTGTGACCCCCGCATTATGAGTGCGGTGCTCTAACCAACTGAGCTACATAGCCATAAACTGTGAGCGCATTATCTAGTGTTCCGTATAGCTGGTCAAGTCTATGGTTTTGAAAATACGGAACATATGCACAGTTTTTAGTCTTTTAATTTCCAACTGATCAAATTTCAACAAACATTTAAACCAGCCTAAATATCCAGAGAAAATATGTCTTTTATACAGTAGGAAAATTCATATCCTGAACAGCACAGAATATTTTGAAAAACAGCAGATAAAAAGAGACCACGCAGGAGCGTGGTCTATAAAATGGTGGCTATGACGGGACTTGAACTTGTGACCCCCGCATTATGAGTGCGGTGCTCTAACCAACTGAGCTACATAGCCGAAAACTGTGGGCGCATTATCTTAACTTTCAATACACACGTCAAGCACAATTTTAAAAAATTTGAGAAGTGGGCCTATAAGCCGGGTTCTGTCGAGGACGATCATTCCTCTAGGCGTACAATCACTCATACGCTCAAGCGACCTACCCGAATCCAGCACGGGCCGTGCCTCAGGATTCCTATTTGGTCTTGCTTCAGGTGGGGTTTACCTTGCCGTGAACTGTTACCAGACACGCGGTGCGCTCTTACCGCACCCTTTCACCCTTACCTCACGAATGAGGCGGTCTACTCTCTGCTGCACTTGCCGTCGACTTTCGCCGCCCAGGCGTTACCTGGCACCTTGCCCTATGAAGCCCGGACTTTCCTCCCCTGTTTCAGTCACGGAGACCTCCACAGCAGCGACCGTCCAGCCCACTTCGTGGCGCATCTTATCAAAGTTAGCAATTAATTGCTCGCATTTTTTTGTGCAGTTAATTTTTTATATTTTGCCATCAACTCATCTTGTGACTCGACATGCTGAGGATCAAGCGGAATACAATCAACTGGACAAAATAACTGACACTGTGGCTGATCATGATGCCCAATACACTCTGTACAAAGTGCAGGGTTAATTTCATAAATCAATTCCCCCATATAAATGGCTTCATTGGGGCATACTGGTTCACAAACATCACAGTTAATGCATTCATCTGTAATATATAAGGACATTTACCAACCTTGTTGATGTTTTCGTTCAAATGCCTCAACCACAACGGCAGGCACAAACTTGTTCACATCACCTTTTAAGCGGGCAATCTCTCTCACCAGCGTCGATGAAATAAATGAGAATTGCTCTGAGGGTGTTAAAAATACTGATTCAAAATGTGGATCAAGCTGACGGTTCATATTGGCCAACTGGAACTCATATTCAAAATCTGAAATTGCTCTTAAACCACGGAGTACCGCTGTTGCACGCTGCTCACGGAAGAAATTGACCAACAAGCCATCAAAACCCACAAACTCAACATTATTCAAATGGCTCAGTGATGCTTTTGCGAGTTCAACACGTTCTTCTAAACTAAACACGGGATTCTTATGATGTCCAATTGCAATTGCAACTACAACTTCATCAAACATTTTTGATGCTCTTGCAACCAAATCAACATGCCCATTGGTAATTGGATCGAAAGTCCCTGGATAAATCACACGTGTTTTAGACATGCGTTGTACTCTAGTGAATGAGATAAGGGGTGTATTTTAACAAATGTTCGGGCTAAACGCGAAATTCCTAAACGATGGAAAAAGATTGCGTTTTACGGCACAATAGATGCAATTGTGGAAGTTTGAATTATGGTTAAAGCAACAGTCGTAAAAAAACATAGTGGTGGAACGATTGCTCAAAATAAAAGAGCACGCCACGATTACTTTATTGAAGAAAAATTTGAAGCAGGCATGGCATTACAGGGCTGGGAAGTCAAGTCCTTGCGTGCTGGACGTATGACGCTGTCTGAAAGTTATGTCATCTTTAAAAATGGTGAAGCCTTTTTATTTGGTTCACAAATTCAGCCGTTATTGTCTGCATCAACGCATGTGGTTCCTGAATCAACACGTACCCGTAAATTGCTTTTGTCTCGTCGTGAGCTGGAAAAACTTTTGGGTGCAGTCAACCAAAAAGGTTATTCATGTGTGCCGCTTGCCTGTTATTGGAAAGGTCATCTGGTCAAGCTGGAGATTGCGCTAGTGAAAGGTAAACAGTTACATGACAAGCGTGCCACGGAAAAAGACCGTGACTGGCAGAGATAAGGCGAGGATGTTGCATAAGTAATTTATATACTGACAACATTTAAATGAGATAGAAATTAATTAAAATTCGAATAGAATTAAAAGCATATTCTCAAATAAGTTTATATTATTTGGAACCATAATAAACGTGTAACATAAAGTTACACGGTATAGCTATTAGTAGCTATAATTTTTCAAAAATATCAGGTAATTAGAATATGAAAGTTTTTTTTAATGATCTAGTTATAAAACCGAAAATTTAATTAGTGGACTAAAAAATTCAATTGATGCTCGCAAAAATCATCATTTCACCATTTTTTGTTACCTTTCCAGAATTTAATTTAAAAACTTTTTTTAAAATTTTGGAGAAATCCGAATAGGTATGCTGCATATAGATTCTAGCAGGTATTAAATCAGGATTGTAAATACAATCTTTTTAAGAAAAATTTAATAAAAATTATGGAGAAGACTTCTTAAATATCTATGCAATAGATAGCCTAAAATATTTCATAGTAAATCCTATATATTGCAAATGAAGATGACTTTCAGAGCAATACTTTAAAATCTGCGAATTTTCCAAAAGTGGCTATTCGCAAACAAAAATGGTAATTGTGAATCATTAATTATTAAAAATATCATTTATTAATGACTTTTTTAATATAGGAAAAATTCCAGATATATCAAAGAACCCATTAACTCAAGAATTTAAAACCGAAAATTATCATTTAAACTTGCCATTTTATAAAAAGGAAATTTGTTCGAAAATGGTTGTGGTTCAATAATCAATATTTTACTACTAAATTTACACTTCCAGAAAAGGGAAAAGTACAAATAAAGGAGGTATATTATCCAACTTAGGTTTTGAAATAGATTCCGAAACCATTATCAAACAATTTATCTTTTAGTGAAATCAATACTTACTATCACGATATCTTCCCCAACTTTTACTAGGAAAAAGGCTTAGAAACATCGGCTGGGTATTGGTAACCAAATAAATTTTTATGGGATTTGCTTGTTGATAAATTAATTCATAATTTTTATGATATTATTAAAATTTTTTAAAAACAAATTACTCATATCAAAGTTGCCTTTCTAGGGTTTATGAGCACTATTAGGAAAATATTTACAGGCACACCTAATCCAAATGATAGATGAAAAACTTGAGCAGCTAAAAGAGATAATATTCCTTAGAACCTTCTATCATTGTTATTCAGTCATTGACTTACTTTATGATTTTTCTACACATAAAGGAGAAATTGAAGACCTTTATGATAACTTTTATATCAAAAAACAAAAAAGAGCAAATTTATCATCTAAATTAGTCTTAAAAGCCATTAATAAATAAAATTATTAATTATGATGAAATTACCGATGCCGATGAAGAATAAATAAAAACATAGAGGTCTTTTAGACCTCTTTTATACATAAAAAATTTAAAAAAATTGCTAATCAATATTAAAGTATAAAATATTCATAGCGTAACAGCCTCATTAACTATGATGGAAAAAATTTGGAGTAAGAAATTAAATACTTAAAACTTACAGTTAATTCAATAATTTAAACCAGTATTTCAATCTGCTACTACGTACAAAATAAAAAACTCCTTCTGGGAAAATATCCCCACAATCTTTAACTTTATAAGATATCACCCCATGCATAACTAACTTTTCGCCCACTACCCATATCCATTGATTTTCTCAAATGAAAGACTTTAAATTCATGTGAATAATAAATTAAGTATTATATTGAAAATGATAAAATTCTATTTCTTTTAGAACTTCCATTTTTATAAACCATATTCAATATTTAAATATTTCCCTTGTTTAAAGATAAAGCTTTTTTTAGTTCCAAAAAATCTAAACTATAATCTTGATCAAATATAAAAGAAACCAAACTTACCAGTATTTCCTCTATCACAACCTGTAATTCATTTTGTTTATAACATAAATAATTGCATTATATAAATTCGTATTTAAAGGCATTACAATATTTTCTAGCACAACAATGATGAAAAAGTTAAATGATCTGCATTAATTTTTGTAAAATATCCTAATTTTCTATCACAATAATTGTGACTGTATCTTTAAACTGAGCTGGCAATAGTTCAATCAGTGCTGATTTAATACGAAAAATTCTATAATACAATTGGTATATTTAAACAGATCATTTTGTCAGCATCAGCATAGATAGAAATATTTTCACTCATGATCTAGCCAACTGAATCATGCTCTATATCCTCTCGATTTCAGCATCTGATAATCATCAAAAATAATCATGATCACTTTCTTCTTTTTCAAACTCTATATTCTTCTAAATCATCATAATCACATCATAATAATTGCTGCCAATACATGTTCTTTGACTTTTTCAAAAAGTCTTGTGATTCAATACTTGTATCGAATGAGATTTTTCAATCGCCAATTTAAAACGCTCTGAGTAATTATACAGTCTGCTTCAAAAAATAATCTTCATCCAATCTAATCTCCATTCATCAATATAAGATTCCACTTCATCTTTTAATTTTTACAGCTAGTTGATTCAAAGCTATTCTCTCAAAATGAGCATTTCATGTTCTTTTTCAACCAAATCTTCTAAATCAAACGAATTTACATCCACAGTGATACGCTCATTAGCAACTTTAATAAAACTTTGCATATTAAAAGTACGCAACTCACTTTTATCAATAATTTTACTTGCCATAAATATTGTTTATTTCCATCCTGGATGATACCATGTGGTTTAATATATTCTGTTCTAATGCTTCTTTTCGATATAAACATTTAACCATATTATTTTAAGGCAGTATAAATATTTTTAACTTTTTCCATATGATCATTAAATTCTTAGGACCTGGTACAAAAGAATTTTCTCGCCAATCTTTAATTGGTATTTTTTCTAATCGTTGTGGCAGAATCAAAATCACTCAACTTTATTATAAATCGTTTCAGGAAGTATTGACGTAAATAATATTTGCCATTACCAGAATTAAAGCCAATTCAGAACCATTTCATCGATGCATCTTCACTTAGAATATTCACTGGCTGATTGCCATTTTTAGTCTGTACTGTGCCTGTACTAAGTATTTTCAGTTTTTCCAAGTCCCGAATGGCTTTTCGCAGATGATCATCAATATCATCGTTATACCAAGCCCTATTTTAGCTGTCATTCATCCAGGACAAGCTTTTGCTCTGGTAACGTAATATAAATTCATCAACCGACTGATATGTTTTGTGTGACGACTTTTCTTGGAGAACCTTTTTTATTTTCATTTTCATGATACGACCTACCCTTGCTGTAAAGCATCATCAGCCTTGCAAGACAAATAAGTCCCACAAAATTTTTTTATATATTTAATATATTGATTTTAATTATTTTTAATCTTTATTTCAGCCAAATATTTCCCAAACTTTCTTGCTGTTTCCAAATCCCCTTCGGCGGTGTGATTTCCACGCTGGCATTATCAGATTGCGTCATTAGCCCCAGAAAAACTCGACATACGGTTAGATATCTAATGGACTTCTTCCGGTTGGCATAAAGGGTAAACCAGCCCATAACATACCATGCTGCATCGCAAATAAATTAATCTGCTGCAGCACTGCCAACTTATCGCCACTAAGCCCCCGCCATTGGTAAAACCAGCAGCAATTTTCCCTGCAATACGGCCAGCCATTTGAGAGTCTTCCATAAACTGTTTCAATGCAGAGGTTACTTCCCATATAGGTTGGACAACCCATCACGATCACATCTGCCGATCTAATAAATCCCATTGCGGTGCAGCCACAGAAAGTAGATGCTTCTGCTCCTGCTCGGCACCTTGTGCAATGTATTGTGCAACCTTAGCTGTATGCCCATAAGGACTATGGTAAATCACACAAACTTTGACGGGGAGTAATTTGCTCAATAACAGACATGGGAAATTTAAAAACCAATGAATTAGATCAAGTTTAACATTTTTAAACGAAACAAGGCGAATTGACCACAAAGATGCAATTTATTGCATAATACAAATGTTGCCATTCGTCCAGTTTTTGCATCACGGCGATAGGAAAAATAATCCTGTGACTGTAGATAGGAACATTGATCACCACCAAGCACGGTTTCCACACCTAAACGGTTTAAGATAAATCGGGCAATCGCATAGAGATCCGCCTGATATTTACTTCAGCCTGACCTGCCATAAAAGCACTTTCCAGTTCAGGATATTTTTCACAGAAAGCCACTTTTACTTCTGCTCCCACCTCAAAACAAGGCTGGCTAATGGCTGCACCCAACCATGCCCAAGCGGGTTGAGACTTCATTTCAGCAATCGTATTTTCAATAATGCCACTGGCCAAACCACGCCAACCCGCATGAAGATTGGCAACTTCGGTGCCATCGGCATTGCCCAAGACCACAGGAAGACAATCCGCAGTCATCATCATTAAGGCATGACCTCTGCGCTGGGTGACCAGACCATCGCCCTCAAGCGCAACAAATAGAATCTGTTCATTCACGGTATGGCAAATGGTGCTGTGGGTTTGCGTCATCCAGGTAATTTTATCAACACCATATGCAGATAATTCATTTAGCAAGATCATACGATGCTGCTGAACCCGTTGCGGATCATCATTGACATGCAAAGCCAAGTTAAAGCCAGTCAGGTTTTGGTTACTGGTCGCAATTGCCTGAGCATGTTCAATACGCGTTTGCCCCACATACACACCTTTAGGCAAACCTTGTACAAATTCCATCAATGATTCCTTGCTTAACGTGATTTTGACAAAAATATGATATTCGGAAACGTCATTCGCAATTGTTCGAGACAGGACTTCATGAATAAGATGTTGTTTCTGCGATCTATTAAACTGGCTGCTAGTCGTGAACGAGTTTTGCGAATGACAATGGTTTTGCTTACTTTTGCCAAAACAAAAGTAAGTCCAGCGGAAAGCTTATCCTGAAATTCGATGAGAACCCAGCAAGACTCCGTTAAGATATTTTTCAGTAAGTTAAGTAATATTTACGTCGAATTCAGTTTACTTAGTAAGCTTCATTTTCACGACGTAACACTTCAACCAACTGAGTGAAGTCTTCTGGCCACGGTGCTTCAAACATCATCTCCTCACCTGTACGTGGGTGAACCAGACCAAGTTTGGCTGCGTGCAATGCCTGACGTTTAAAGCTGCGCAGCATATCAATTAATGCTTCCGATGCACCTGCTGGAAAACGTACACGGTTGACATAAACAGGGTCCCCAATCAAACCATGTCCGAGGTAACTAAAGTGCACCCGAATCTGGTGGGTACGCCCTGTTTCCAGTTGTGCCTGAATACGGGTGAAGTCACGGAAGCGTTCTTTGACATTATAATGTGTTACCGCATCACGCCCACCTGGCAAGATCGCCATTTTGACACGGTCTACAGGATGGCGCTTGATTGGCTCATCAATGGTGCCACCCGCAATAATATTGCCATATGCCACCAGATCATAAACACGGTAAACGGTTTTCTTTGCCAGTTGTTTACTCAATGAAAATTGCGCCTCAAGATTTTTGGCAACCACCAGCAAACCACTGGTATCTTTATCAATACGATGTACCAAGCCAGCGCGGGACAGTTCCGCCAGTTTCGGTGCATGGTAAAGCAAGGCATTCACTAAAGTGCCTGTTGGATTGCCTGCACCTGGATGAACCACCATACCGACTTCTTTATTGATCACGATAATATCATCATCTTCATAGACAATATTGAGTGGAATATTTTCAGGCTGACTTGAAGTTTGTGCCTCAAGCTCAACCTCAAGGGTAAGCAGTTCATTGCCCTCACAACGGTACTTCGGCTTTACGATGTTACCATTTACCAACAGATGACCATCTTTCATCCATTGCTTGAGTTTTTCACGGGAAAACTCGCTCCAGACCATCGCTGCAACCTGATCGATACGTTGGCCTAAATACGTTTCATCAAGTTGAATTTGCAACGATAAACGTGTTGCAGTTGAATCAGAATTATGATTATCTGCATCGACAGAATCTTCGAGTAAGAAATCTGTTTCAGAGAAATTTGAATTGGAAGATTGTGCTGAAGTCATTTGATGATCGGTACAAAAATGGTTTAATAGCACCATTGTAGCTTATTGTCCCAAAAACAGAGGAATTTTTATGTCGCTACCCCATTATAAAATTACGATACTGGCACTATCTTTAGGCGTAGCGTCTGCATTTGTGGGCTGTAGCAGCAATCCAAGCAAGAAAGATGTGGTTGATAAAGGGCCACAATCCAGTGAACAGGTTTATTTTGAAAAAGCACAAAAGTCACTTGAGCGCAATCAATATACCGATGCGGTAAAGTCGCTTGAAGCCCTGGACACCTATTATCCAACTGGACAATATACACAGCAGGCACAGCTTGAACTTCTTTATGCCAAATTCAAACAAAAAGATTATGAGGGCACGATTGCACTGGCGGAACGTTTCATTCGTTTAAATCCGCAACATCCAAATGTTGATTATGCCTATTATGTTCGTGGTGTCGCCAACATGGAAATGAACTACGATAGCCTGATTCGTTATACCTCACTGCAACAGTCACACCGTGATGTCAGCTACATCAAAGTTGCCTATCAAAACTTTGTGGATTTGATCCGCCGTTTCCCAAGTAGCCAATATTCTGTCGATGCGGCACAACGCATGAAATATATTGGTCAGGAACTGGCTGAGAGTGAGATGAACGCGGCGCGTTTCAACATTCAACGCAAAGCCTGGCTGGCTGCTGCTGAGCGTGCGCAGTGGGTGGTTGAGCATTATCCACAAACTCCACAGACACCTGAAGCTTTGGCAACCCTAGCCTATAGTTACCAAAAGCTTGGTGATAAAGCGACCTCCCAACAATATGTTGACATCCTGAAGCTTAACTATCCAAATTTAGTTAAATCGAATGGTGAAGTTAATTTACGTGCGGCACGTAAAGACAGTAGTTGGGTCAACCGTGCAACTTTGGGCTTATTGGGTCGTCAATCCAAAAACATAGATACAAAAAATATCGAAGCCAATGCGGAGGCTGAAACACGTAGTCTGACCAATCGTTTAAGCTTTGGTTTACTGGATAAGCCTGAAACCTCAGCACCAGTTCAATCGGCAGCACCTGCAAGCAATGCCGCCGCTGCCGTTGTTGACAACAATCCAGGCGAGGAAGATGCCGCAAATTAATTTGCAGTCATCTGATGCACAAAACAGGCAGGCTAACCCTTGCCTGTTTTTCATTTTATGCAACAATGATTCTGACAGACAATAAAGATGCCCCCCAGTTTTAAATGGTTAAACCTTATGGCAATTCCACAGCATACGATTGATCAAATTCTGGATCGAACCGACATTGTCGATTTGATTGGTCAACGTGTGAAGTTAAAAAAGACTGGGCGTACTTATTCAGGTTGCTGTCCTTTCCATCAGGAAAAATCACCTTCATTCCACGTCTACCGAGACAAGCAGTATTATCATTGCTTCGGCTGTCAGGCCAATGGCAATGCCATTCGTTTCCTAATGGATATTGATGGACGTAACTTTGTAGATGTGATGAAAGAACTGTCCAACAAGACGGGCATCGAACTCCCCAAAGATAATCAAGACAATAAAAAACTATCCTATAAGCGTAGTCCGCAACAGGCTGCTACACCACAACCAGTACCAAATAATACGCCAACATCACCCACGATCCCTGATTCCATTGATGATCATTTTATTGATATGGATCGTTATATGGATGACCCTTTTGCACAGTTTGATCCATCATTTACGATGGATGAACAGGTGCAGGAAGGCAATCTCTATGATCTTCTGGAAAATATTGCACTATTTTACGAGCGCCAACTTCCCAACAGCCAGAAAGCACAAAATTATTTCAAGCAACGGGGCTTATCTGCCCAAACCATTCAGTTTTGGCGTTTGGGTTATGCACCAGAAGATTGGCAGCATCTGGAAAAAGCCTTTCCCCAAGATATTGAGGGACTAAAACAACTCGGTTTGATTCGTTCAAGCGATAGTGGTCGAGATTTTGATTTATTGCGTGACCGCGTGATTTTCCCAATCCGTGACCATAAAGGTCGGGTGGTGGGTTTTGGTGGCCGTGCCTTAAACGATGAAATCAAGCCCAAATATATCAACTCACCTGACTCGGAAGTGTTCCACAAAAACCAGCTCCTTTATGGTTTATATGAAGGGCGTAAACTTAAGGCCAATGACTGGCTGATGGTGGAAGGTTATATGGATGTGATTGCGCTACAGCAATATGGCATCTCTGGCGCTGTGGCAACGCTGGGAACCGCCAGCAATGCTGATCATTTAACCACCCTGTTTAAACAAAACTCACGAATCACCATTGCATTTGATGGTGATGCCGCAGGGCAAAAAGCGGCACGCCGCACGCTGGAAATTGCCCTGCCCCTGCTTAATGATGGCCGTGAGTTAAAATTTTTTGTACTGCCGAATGAGCATGACCCAGACTCGCTTATCCGCCGAGAAGGTCTGGAAAACTTTCAAAAGCTACTGCAACAGGCTCCTTTATTGTCAGACTTTGTGTTTGCCCATTTAACAGGACAACATGATGTGAGTTCTCCCGAGGGTAAAAGTCTGGTGATGGGTGAACTACGAGAATTAACCGAACTGTTACCTAAACATGGCTCATTTCGTTATTTGCTGACCCAATCCTTCCGTGAAAAACTGGGTTTGGGTAAACGTTTTACGCCTCAAATCAGCCATGATGCATCCCTGTCTTTTAACATTCAGACCAAGGATGAGGATTTTGCCATTGCAATCCTAATGCACCATCCATTTTTATATATTCACTTTGAAGAATTACGTGCAGTCATTGACCACACTGAACTATTGGCTAAAATTCTAGCTTCATTAAATATTGTGTTTGATGATTTACCCGATGATCAGGAATTGGCAACATATTACGTGCTAGGTGCTTGTAGTAGCTACAGCGATGAAATTGCAGATATTATGCAACGCACCAACATTCAGTCACTTATACAGGCACCTGAAATTGCAGATAAACTGGCGAAAGAATATGCTCTAGGGCTGCAAGAAAAGTATTTGAGAATAAAACTTAAATCCCCTATTTCTTTAATTGAGTCACGTAACTTACGCCAGCAACTCAATGAGTTAACCAAGCAAATTAGTTTGAGGTTGTTGTCTTAATCCAGTGTGTAATGATCGTTTCCTTTTATCAAATCTCTGCTACACTGAATGCAAACCAGCCCTATCACTACAGGTGTATGATGTCTAACCGAGCTCATCAACCTCTTATTTCTGAACAGGAATATTTAGAGGGTGAACTTCATAGCGACATTAAACATGAATATATCGATGGTGTGATCTATGCCATGTCAGGGGCAAGTGCAGCACATAACCGTATTGCAGGCAACATATATGGTGAATTTAGAAATCACCTAAAAGGTAAGCCCTGCCAACCTTATTCTGCGGACATGAAAGTCAAAATCGGTAGTAAATATTTCTATCCCGATGTCTTGGTTGATTGTACTGATCTTGCGGATGATCAATATTTTACTGATAGTCCCACTATTATCGTAGAGGTGCTATCCAAATCCACCAAACAGATTGATAAAACCATTAAATTTAATACCTATATCCAAATTCTCAGCCTACAGGAATATCTACTGGTTGAACAAGATACTGCGGAAGTTGAAGTATTGCGCCGCCGTACCAACTGGAAAGCCGAACACTATTTTCTGGGGGATGAAATTAAATTGGATTCAATTGACTTAAGCATCAAGGTGGCTGATATTTATGATCGGGTTAAAAATACTGATGTCTTGGAATGGCTAGAAAAACAAGCCCAACAAACACCGATTAAACAAGAATAGAATATTTACTGTTTCGGCTTACGCTCGTGTTCAAACACATCCTGTAGATGTTGCTGTAGCCACTCAAAATAATCAGGATTTTCAGCCTTAGCCGCCTCCCTTAATAAAATAGAAGTCGGATGCATGAGCTTTTGTGTCAGACGATAAGCAAACTCCTGTAAAACCTGCTCGGCATCATGTCCATGCTGTAGCGACTCCAGAGCATGTACGAGTTCTTTTTGGCTCACTTCTTCGCTGTGTTGGCGATAAGCTTGAATAGTGCCACTCGCCTCCTTGACCTTTTGCTGGGTCATCAATTGGGTTGCCAACTGATTGACCATAACCTCAGCTTCAACCGCAGCTTGACGGCGTTGAGCCAGATTCTCATCAATTACACTTTGTAAATCATCCACGCCATATAAATACACGTTGTCCAGTGATTCAACCTTTGGATCAATATCGCGCGGAACAGCCAAATCAACCATGAGCATTTGCTGATAACGGCGTTTTTTTAACGCTATCTTAACATCCGAATAGCCAATCACCTGATGCAAACTGCCTGTACAGCTTGAAACTACATCGGCCCGATACAAATTCTGTGCAAGTTCTGCAAAAGGAATAATTTCAACATCTACTTGATGTGCAATTTCCTGTGCCAGAAGATCAGCGCGTTCACGACTACGGTTACAAATGATAATCTTGGCCACCCCCATTTCCGCCAAATGCTTGGCAACCAGACTATTCATTTCCCCTGCCGCAACCACCATAACGGTGAGATTTTCTGATGGCTAAACACTTGTGAAGCCAATTGAGCAACCGCATAGCCCATGGAAACCGCATGACTTCCTACAGAAGTTTCCGAGCGAACCCGCTTTGCCGCATAAAACACATATTCAAAAATACTATTCAGCTCAGGCGATACCGTTTCCGCATCTTTGGACAATGCCAATGCACTTTTAACCTGTCCCAAAATCTGTGGCTCACCCAACATCAGCGAATCCAGACCACTGGCAACACGCATGAGATGTGTAACCGCCTGAGCATTTTCGTAACGATAAACATGATGAATTAACTGTTTTACATCAATATTATTCACCTGGGCCAGCCAATTCAGGACGCTGTCCGCATCTTCCGTCATGGCATACACTTCGGTTCGGTTGCATGTGGAAACCACCACCATGTCTTTCAGTGAAGAATGCTGGCGTTGTTTAAGCAATAGCTGGGCTAATCGCTCTGCATTGAAAGCAATTTGTTCGCGAAGCTCAACAGAAGCTGTCTGATGGTTGACACCCAATGCAAAGAAAGACATATCAGATCATCATTTCGCTAAATTTATGTTATTGTGCAACATCGGTGTCATAAAAAGCATTACTTTGGATCAATAAAAATTGCGTCAGCTACATCGCCGTACCTATTTTAACGGCAAGACGATTAGACGGTATTCTACCACAATCTTGTTGTTAGGTAGTATGAACGCTTATGTCTCCGCACAAGCAATACACGATATGTATGCTGACCAGAGCTTTGAACATGCCCTACAACAGAGCATGGTTGCCGAATTTTCCCTTGCCTATGACGATATTGCAACAGCCCTGCACAACTATACCGTGCTTGCCATTCGCAGCAATTCCACCATCATTAAGCAACGTGCCTTAGATATTGCACTGGAATATAATGATCTACAAGCAGCTTTAGACATTGCCACGCACCGGGTTGAGCAGGAACCTAAAGATGTGCCTGCTTTGTTCTATTTATCGCATATTGCCCTGAAAACACATGAATATGAACTTGCGGCCAAGACACTGGACAAGATTTTAAATATTGACCCAACCGCCGATTTGGAACAAATTTTCGCAGGTATTGCACCAGAACAGGCGCAAGATCGCGAAGTCCTGCTCAATGCCTTACGCGCAAGCAAGGAAAAGGACAACCCCTCTATTTTAGCGTTAATCGCGGGATTAGAGGCACAGGATGGCTTATATGAACAAGCACTGAGCAATATTAACCGCGCCCGCAAACGTTCAAAATCCACCAGCTTTATCCTGATGAAAGCCAACTTACTCATGGCTTTACGCGATGATACCGCCACAAAAAAATGGTTTGCCCAGGCCAGCCGAAAAAACAAGAACAATCTTGATGTCCGCTTGGCTGAGGCACGTTACTACATTCAAATCAACCAGCAACAGGAAGCTTTAGACAAGCTTGAAAATATTATTAAAGACCAGCCTCAGGCTGAGGAAGCTCTGTTTATTGCAGGCTTAACCAGTATTGACCTCAAGCAATATGAGAAAGCGGAACAATATCTGGTTAATTTGCGTTCTTCGGCAAAATACCAGAATGAAGCCTACTATTATCTGGCGATCAATGCACAGCGCAAACAGCATTATGAAACAGCAAAGGCCTATTATCGCCTTGTTGATGGCAGCCTCTATATCGTGTCCCGCCGAAACATGATTGCGATTTTTGAAAAACAGGAACAACTGAATGATGCCTTGCGTTTCCTGACTCAAGAACGGGTCAACTATCCTCAGCACGCCAGTTTTCTTTATCAGGCACAAGCCGACATTTTAAAGAAAATGGACAATAAAAAGGCGGCCTTAATCTTGCTGGATGAGGCGATCAAGAACATTCCAGACGACCCAGCTGATCTATGCTGAGGTGTTATTGCTCGACCCATATACAGATCGGGATAAGCTCGATAAAACTCTCAAACAGCTATTGGCAATCGAACCAAACAGTCCAACCTATCTGAATGCCTATGCCTATACCTTGGCATTGCAGAATCGCCGCTTAAAGGAAGCGCGCAAATATGCTGAACTGGCACTGGAATACGCACCAGAACAGGCTCTATTCTGGATACACTGGGTTATATTGCCTTTTTACAAAATGATTTTGATACCGCAGTTCAGGCGCTACAACAGGCCTATAGCATCAGCCAGAACGTGAATATTGGGATTCGCTATGCCAAGGCGCTGTATATGCAGGTTCACTCGCCCAATTTAGCGCGATGTGTTACAGCAACTGAAACAAAAACATGCAAATGCCCCACAATTACAACAACTTGATGACCTAATCTTACCTGTAACCGTAAAAAAGAGTTAACCCCATGCGTTTGTTTACAAAAATATGTCTGGCCATGTGTAGCAGTAGTATGTTGTTTCTCATGAGGATGTCAGCATTTGAGTCAACCGAATAAGATGATTAGCCTCACCACAACTACAGGATGAAAACAATTTTAGCCTACAGGGTAAAATTGAGCATGCACTCTACAGCAATCAGGGTAGCGCATTTTTTACATGGCTCCAGCAACAGGATCAGTTCGACATTGAACTCACAGGCATTTTGGGAGTGGGTAAAACCCAGATTCAGGGTAAGCCTGGAGAAGTCACATTGAATAGCGCAAAGACGGGCTTAATGACCGCAGCCTCTCCTGAAGAATTGCTGGAAAAAGCCACAGGTTGGCAAGCACCAATTATGCATTTAACCTACTGATTCAAGCCAAACCAGCCACAGCAAACGCCCAGATTACCAAAGATCAAAACAACCGTTTAAAACAACTGATTGAAGATGGCTGGACGGTTACTTTTAGTTATAACGACACCCAGACCTTGCCCAACAAGCTTTTATTGAAGCAGGCACTTGCGGAAGATAAAGAATTGGTGGGTGCAGTCTTAAATGTTACGGAAGCAAATATGACCATTTTACGTGTCCCATCCCCTGCCAAGCTTAATTTATTCCTGCATATCGTGGGTCGCCGTGACAATGGCTACCATGAATTGCAGAGTATTTTCCAACTGATTGATCTTTATGACTGGATCAGTTTTGAGGCCATTGAAGAAAATCAGGTTCAGATTGAGGGAGTAGCCGAAGTAAAACTGGAACAAAACCTGATTTATCGGGCTGCACAATACCTGCGTCCACACGCCAAGACACCCTGTGGATTAAAGATCTCAGTGGAAAAAAATATCCCGATGGGTGCAGGTCTGGGTGGTGGCTCATCCAATGCCGCAACCACATTGATTGTACTGAACCAATTATGGCAGTGTGGGTTAAATGATGAGCAACTTGCAGCCTATGGCGTACAGCTTGGCGCTGATGTTCCAATTTTTATTTTTGGGCAAAATGCATGGGCTGAAGGAGTGGGTGAACATTTATCATTCATAGACTTAGCTCAAAAACAATTCATTGTTTTAAAACCTGACTGTTTTATC
Source organism: Acinetobacter sp. (assembly GCA_046347365.1). GTDB lineage: Bacteria > Pseudomonadota > Gammaproteobacteria > Pseudomonadales > Moraxellaceae > Acinetobacter. The sequence continues at coordinate 26,146 of JAXMGF010000004.1, forward strand.
AGCACTCAACTGCTTTTTTCACAAAAAACATTGACAAGAGATACCAAGCCCACTACATTTTGCGCCTATCAGTTAGAACCTTCTCTTTTCGGAAATAACTTTGAACCTCTGGCTCGACAGTTATACCCTGAAGTTGAGGAAGCAATGCAATATCTGGATCAGTTTGGTCAGGCAAAGCTTACAGGTACAGGTGCCTGTGTTTTCACTGAAGTAATTCAGGAAATGAATGTAAAGCAAATTTTGCAAAATGCGCCTTGTAAAGCATACTTGGTGAATGGTTTGGCAGAATCGCCATTACGGCATTTCAAGGTTACCGATTAGGGGCGTCGCCAAGTGGTAAGGCAGCGGGTTTTGATCCCGCCATCCGTTGGTTCGAATCCAGCCGCCCCTGCCATATAATAGATTATTCTTTAAACTACCCGTTGGGGAAATTTTTAGTTTCCTCTTTGCGCTTGGGTGAGGTGTTGTTTCGCTTAACCTCTATGAGGAAGAGTTATAGATTTTCCATACTTGAATCAAGCGTTGTTTCACTTGATTTCATTTTGAAGAATTATAAATTTTTCCTTTATATTTTGGCAAAGCGTTGCTTCACGTAATCCTCTTTAGAAAAATCATAGATTTTTCACTTGCGCTCGGGTGAAGCGTTGCTTCACGTAATCCTCGCTCAGGTGCTTCATGCCCAATCTCGTCGTTTTTAGTGGAAGTGCTCATCCACAGTTCGCCCAAAAAGTCGTAAGCCATTTGCATATCCCTCTGGGTGCCGCTGCTGTAAGCAAGTTCTCTGATGGTGAAATTTCAGTTGAAATCACTGAAAATGTACGTGGTAAAGACGTATTCATCGTTCAGTCCACTTGTGCCCCAACCAATGATAACCTGATGGAAATCCTGGTAATGGCAGATGCTTTGCGTCGCGCAAGTGCTGGTCGCATCACCGCTGTCATCCCTTACTTCGGTTATGCACGCCAAGACCGTCGTCCACGTTCTGCTCGTGTGCCAATTACCGCCAAGGTTGTTGCAGACATGCTGACCACTGTGGGAATTGACCGCGTGGTTATGATTGACCTGCATGCAGACCAGATTCAGGGTTTCTTCGATATTCCAGTGGACAACATCTACGGTACACCAGCGTTATTGGCAGACTTACGCCAGCAACAACATGATAACCTGATGGTGGTTTCACCTGACGTAGGTGGTGTTGTACGTGCGCGCGCTGTTGCAAAACAATTGGGTGACATCGACTTGGCGATTATTGATAAACGTCGTCAAAAAGCCAATGAATCCCAAGTGATGCATTTGATTGGCGATGTCAAGGACCGTGACTGTGTGATTGTTGATGACATGGTGGATACAGCAGGTACGCTTTGCAAGGCGGCTGATGCACTGAAACAGTTTGGTGCCCGCCGTGTGATTGCCTATGCAACCCACCCTGTTCTATCTGGCAAGGCACTTGATAACCTGCGCAACTCTGTGATTGATGAACTTGTGGTAACTGACACCATTCCTCTTTCAGATGAAGCATTAACCTTAGGTAAAGTTCGCCAGGTTTCCGTTGCCAGCATGGTTGCTGAAACAATTCGTCGTATTAATAACGAAGAATCTATTAGCGCAATGTTCGATAGTTATCTATAATACCCCAGCTTTTTTCAAGCCCTGCCTTATGGCGGGGTTTTCTATCACTAAACTGGTCGCAAGTTTAGTTTCTTAAATCTCAATGAGGATATGCCCATGGCAAACTTCGTATTAAATGCTCAAGCACGTGAAGCTGCTCAACAAGGGAAAGGTGCGAGCCGCCGCCTTCGTCACGCAGCGCAAATTCCAGCGATTATCTACGGTGGTAGTGCTGAGCCTGTAACTATTACTTTAGAGCTTCGTGAAATCGTTAAAGCTTTAGAAAGCAATGCTTTCTTTGAAGAAGTGATCGAAATTAAAATCGGTGACAAAGTTGAAAACGTTAAAATCCAGGCATTACAACGTCACCCAGCTAAAAACACTCCTATGCACGCCGACTTCAAACGCGCATAAGTGTTAAAGGCGTAAATTAGTGTCAAATATTTCGCTAATTGTTGGTTTGGGCAATCCTGGAAAGGAATATGCCCAAACTCGCCATAATGCAGGTTTCTGGTTTGTTGAACAGCTTGCAGATCGTTATGGCATCAATTTAAAAGCTGATCCCAAGTTTCATGGATACAGTGGTCGTGGTCAAGTTGAGGGCCATGACGTACGTTTACTCCTCCCCACCACTTTTATGAACCGTTCTGGTCAAAGTGTTGCTCCTTTCGCCAAATTCTATCAAGTTGCACCTGAGTCAATCCTGATTGCCCATGATGAACTCGATATGGACCCTGGCGTGATTCGCTTGAAAACGGGTGGCGGACATGGTGGACACAATGGTCTTCGTGATATCGTTCCTCATATCGGCGCAAACTTTCACCGTTTAAGAATTGGAATAGGGCATCCAGGCGCTAAAGAACGCGTTTCTGGTCATGTGCTTGGCAAAGCGCCTAGCAGTGAACAAGCTTTAATGGATGCAGCTATTGCTCATGCCTTATCACAAGTCAAGATGCTTGTGAGTGGACAGGTTCCACAGGCCATGAACCACATTAATGCATACAAACCCGCTTAAACTTAAACTGAAATTGTTGATCAATCACGCTTGCCATATTGTCGTTTTAGGCGCAAAATGCGCATCAAACCGCCTACAGCCTGCGGAAACGTGACAAGTCAACCATAAGATATCCGTCTTAGGTCTTACTCAGGAGACGCTAGCCATGCTATCTCGTTTATTAAAATGTAAAATTCACCGTGCAGTTGTGACCCATGCAGAGCTTCATTATGAAGGTTCCTGTGCAATTGATGGTGTGTTAATGGACTTGGCAGGGATTCGTGAATACGAAGAAATCCACGTATGGAACGTAACCAACGGCAAACGCTTCACAACTTATGCAATTCGTGGTGAAGATGACTCAGGTATTATTTCAGTGAATGGTGGCGCAGCACACCAAGCTGATGTCGGTGATTTAGTGATTATTGCAACTTTTGGTGATTTCACCGAAGTCGAGGCAAACCTGCACAAACCGCGTTTGGTCTATGCAAACCCAGACAATACAGTAAATCACACAGCAAACTGTATTCCTGTACAAATTGCATAAGCCCTAAAAGATTCCTAAAAGCCAGTCTGACTGGCTTTTTATTTGCTCAAATTTTTACGATACCTTACGTTCTGCATTGAGCGTATGTATACATGCAATTAATTCATGGAACTGGGAAATTTGCACAATTGGTTGCGCTTGCACCAATTCCCTTGCTGTTCCATAACCATAATTTACGGCAATGGTTTCAATGCCATTGGCACGCGCGCCCATAATGTCATATTGACGGTCACCGACCATGATACATTCCGCAGCGTCCAGATTTTCCTGTTCAAGGATATAAGCAATCAGGTCTGCCTTATGGGTACGTTCACCTGTCAGTTCACTACCATACATTTCGGTAAAATATTGGTCGAGTTGAAAATGTACAAGGATTTGTTTGGCAAAAATCGTAGGCTTCGCTGTCGCTAAAAATAATTGATAACCTTGAGCCTTTAATTGCTGCAAGGTGTCGGCAACTGTTGGATAGACTTCATTTTCAAATAAACCCGTCACCGAAAACCGTTCACGATAAGCGAGCAATGCCTGCTCAGCCAAGTCATCATCCTGAGTATTCAATAATTTTGCCAATGATGCTTTCAGCGGCGGACCAATGGTCCAGTCCAGATCAACCTCATCTGCCAAAGGTTGATCCAGTTTTTCCAAAGCATAACGAATTGAACGATGAATCCCCACTTTTGGGTCTGTTAATGTTCCATCCAAATCTATCAGAATATTTTTGATCGTCATTCGTTCAATCTCTTAAAGCCTTACAACACAGTATCGAGAGTTTCTCAAAACTCCCCTATACTAGCCTAAATGAGAACATAAAAGGAAATTGCAGTGCGTCCAACCGTACTTTGTTTTTCAGGTTTAGACCCATCGGGTGGTGCAGGTTTACAGGCGGATATTGAAGCGATTGGGCAAAGTGGCGCACATGCCGCGATTGCCTGTACCGCTCTCACCATTCAAAACTCACAGCAAGTGTTTGGTTTTGAAGCTACCTCAAAAGAGTTACTACTTGCTCAAGCAAATGCAGTAGTGGGTGATTTACCAATTAAATGCGTTAAATCAGGCATGCTGGGTACAACGGATAATATTGCCGCTTTGGCTGAGTTTTTACGTGAGCATCCTGATTATTTATACGTACTTGACCCTGTACTGGTTGCCAATAGCGGTGGTTCTCTTGGCGATCAGGCGACACTGGTCAAAGCCTTTGTTGAGCTGATTCCTTTGGCAACCGTGATCACACCAAATACGGTTGAATTAAGGGCTTTAACAGGTATTGACGACCTTGAACAAGCCACGCAAAAGCTATTTGAAATGGGCGCAAAGGCTGTACTCGTTAAAGGTGGTCATGAAGATACCCCTGACCATATCCGTAACATGCTCTATGCAGATGGCAAAATGATTGCGGAAAGTACTTGTCCTCGTTTAGAGGGGCAATATCATGGTTCAGGCTGTTCATTGGCAAGCTTTGTTGCAGGTCGTTTGGCTTTGGGAGATTCGTTAAAAATTGCAGTTCAACATGCTGAAACATGGTTGTTTGGTGTTTTGAAAAATGCGGAATCGCCTGTGGTGAATGGGCAGAAGATTCCGAAACGGTTTTAAGTTGTTTTCAAATTGATAAATCTTCCAGAATTTATTAACAAAAAAGGCGCCGATGCGCCTTTTTTACAATCCATAAATTACTGGGGAATACGCAAAACTTGTCCAGGAAAAATATCATCCGCATTTTTGAGTAATGGTCTATTCGCTTCAAAAATTTTATTGTATTGGTTTGGATCGCCATAATACTCTTTAGAAATCTTAGATAAATTATCACCTGATTTTACAGTATAGAATTTACTTTCTGGTTCAGGTGCTTCAACCGTCATCTGATCATCGACCTGAGCAACATGATCAATATTACCAACGGCAAGAACTATCTTTTCTTTATCTGCTTGGCTTTTGACTCGCCCTTTAATAATGGCTGTATCGGTATTTCCATTGTAGGTTACTGATAAACCATCAACACCAAGACCTAAACTTTTAATCAAACCTAATAATTTATTGGCAATTTCTTGAGCTGAAGGCTCAGCAGGCGTTGCTGGTGCTGGCTGAGGTTCTGCTGGAGCCGTATTTTTCTTACCAATACCTTTAACAAAATCAAAAAGACCCATCGTTATTTCCTCTATCATTATTTATGCATGCAAGGTCAAAATAGACCTATTTCTAGTTATACCGAAAATTTTTCGCTTTCAGGTTTCAATTTAAAGTGGTCTTGTAAATCTATGTATATTTTTAAGTTAGTCACAAAAAAGCCACCTTACAGTGGCTGTCGATCAGCTCAAGGCGTTATGCGATTTATGCAGTTTCGCCCACAATATTCGCCATATAGTCAATTGCGGCCTGAACTGTGGTAATTTTTTCGGCCTCTTCATAAGGAATTTGAATACCAAATTCTCCTTCAAGTGCCATAATGAACTCAACCACACCCAATGAATCGGCTCCCAAATCCTCTGTAAAAGTTGCATCAGGCTTCAGCTCTTGCTCATCCAGACGAAATTGTTCCATGATGATTTGTTTAATACGTTGTGCTATATCCATACAATTCTTCCTTTATTTTATATGATTTAATTTGTTATTTTAAATCGCATAAATTTTATACACTTAAATCGTTTTTTTTCATATTCAAACTTTATTTTTTCTTGTAAAAATATGTGTATATTCTCTCCAGCGAAAAGTTAGACTCATAAAAAAGCCACCTTGCGGTGGCTTTCGATCATGCAAGATGATTAACCCAGTTTTTTGGTTACATAATCAATTGCAGATTGAACAGTCGTGATTTCATTTGAATCTTCATCTGGAATGGTGATGTCAAAATCATTTTCAAAAGACATTACAAGTTCAACCAGATCCAAAGAGTCAGCACCTAAATCATCCATGAAAGATGCTTCATTCTTGATCTCTTCAGCACGCATACCTAATTGTTCAGCTACAGCTTGTTTGATGCGTTGTTCGATATCGCTCACAGGAATTCTCCTCATTGCTTGTGGCGTTTTAATTTGCCACTAGTTTAATTGAATATAAAAATTTTTAAAAGTTTATACATCGCCAGTTAGGCCATGTATAAACCACCATTTACGTGTAAAACTGTACCAGTAATGTAACTAGCCTTGTCGCTGGCAAGGAAACTCACGGCATTCGCAATATCTTGTGGTTCACCCAGACGATTTAAAGCTACTTGATCACTCATCTTTTTACGAACATCTTCGCTTAACTGATCAGTCATTTCTGTTGCAATAAAACCAGGTGCCACACTGTTGACCGTAATCTGGCGACTGCCCATCTCCTTGGCTAGGCTACGGCTGAATGCCTCAATGCCTGCTTTTGCTGCCGAGTAGTTGGCTTGTCCAGGGTTGGCAAAATGTGCAACCACTGAACTAATATTAATAATGCGACCAAAACGTGCCTTGGTCATACCTTTCAATACGCGCTTAGACAAGCGATATACAGCTTTTAGGTGAATGTTGAGAATGTCATCCCAATCATCTTCAGACATACGAAGTAGCAAATTATCTTTGGTAATGCCTGCATTGTTGACCAATACCAACACTGAACCATATTTTTGCTCGATGTCTGAAACCAGCGCATCAATGGCCTCACCGTTACGGACATCAAGCACAGCACCTGTTCCGTTTTCAGCAAAGCTTTCTGTCAGTTTTTGTGCGCCTGATTCAGAGGTCGCAGTTCCAACCACAAAAAAACCGTCTTGAATGAGTTGCTGTGCAATTGCTGCGCCAATTCCTCGGCTTGCTCCTGTCACCAACGCAATCTTTCGTTGTTGTGTCATGCAATTTTTCCTTCTGCCACCAAGATCGCGCTTAGGGCATCTTCCATACGTGCTTTGCTATCAATTGCAAATGCTTTTTCTATGTTCGGTAATCGCTTAGCAAGATTGCTGAGCACCGTACCTGGCCCACATTCAACCACATACTGGATACCTTGATCCTGTAGATATTGCATGCTACGTGTCCATTGCACTGACTGGTACAACTGGGCAGTGAGCGCCTGACGTAACTGGGCAACATCCGTTGCGATTTCCGCGTTGACATTTTGTATTACAGGAAGGTGGGGTAGCTCAATGGCAGTTTGTTCCAAAGCTTCAGCAAACTTTTCTGCTGCTGGTTTCATCAAGGTACAATGTGACGGAACAGAAACAGGCAATGCAATCGCTTTACCAGATTGCTCTTTTGCTTCAGCCATGACTTGCTGAACCAAAGCTGTACTGCCTGCAATCACCACCTGACCTTGCGCATTATAATTCGCCGCTTCAACCGAACCTTGGCCTGCCGCAGATGCATTCACTTTTTGGCAAAGCTCGATCACTTTCTCATCGGCTAAACCAAGAATTGCAGCCATTGCGCCTGTACCTTGAGGAACAGCACTCTGCATCAATTTTCCGCGTAAATGGACTAATTTAACCGCGTCAGCTAGAGTCATTGCCTCTGCTGCAACAAGCGCACTATATTCTCCCAAAGAATGTCCAGCCAAATATTTCGGTGCTATACCACCTAACTCTAACCATACACGCCATAAGGCAATACTTGCTGTTAGCAAAACTGGTTGAGTATTTTCAGTTTGATCTAAACCCTCACCACTTTGGGCAATCTGCCAAAGATCAAAACCAAGTGCTGCTGATGCTTCTGCAAAGGTATCTCGAACGACACTAAACTGCTCTGCAAGCTCAGCCAGCATCCCTACTTTTTGTGAACCCTGACCAGGAAAAACAAATGCTGTTTTTGTTGCTTGAGCAGCCTGCTCAAGTCGCTTAGTCGACATATAAAAATCCTTAAAATGGTCTATCGCCAGTTTTATCAACACTCATGATTCTACATGAGAATGACAACAGACTCTTTTCCGATGCGGCAATTTACCATTGATTAAATCGTTTTTTAATTGCGAAAAACAACAAAAAAGGGAGCTTTCGCTCCCATTTTTTTATACTTTAAGCTAACGCTTAATGCATATAACTCAATTATTCAGCATCAGCTGCTTTAGCGAATAATTGACGACCACGGTAAATACCGTCTTTAGTCACGTGGTGACGACGATGAGTTTCACCAGTAGTTTGGTCTACAGATAATGCATTCTCGGTTAAAGCGTCATGTGAACGGCGCATGTCACGGCGAGAGCGACTTTTACGGTTTTGCTGAACGGCCATGATGGCTCCTTACAAAGATCGAAAAATGGATCAGAACAAATTCAGTTGTCTTAACTCAACATGATAACACAAATTGTGTTATGAGTTAAGTTTGCCTTTCAAACTTGCCAAAACATCAAACGGGTTATCCCGCTTTTCTTCGACAACATCCTGAACGACAGGTTGATGTTTATGCTCACAAACATCATGTTTGGGAGACAAAGGCATCAACAATAACAATTCATCTTCTAGTAATGCGAGTAAATCAATCGAAGCAGGTGTATCAATACTCCCTTTTTTCGACGATTCACTTTCACCTAAAACGATGAAATCAGCATCCTCATCCAATCGCTCTATCAGTGACTCATCATCAATTAAAGCTAAATGAAATTCTGAGACTAATTCAATTTCAACAGATCCCAAACAACGTTGGCATTCCATTGGAACTTTAGTATCAATATGTCCATCTAACCATACAATGCGATGATAGGCATCCATTGATAGCTTACAGTCTATGTTGATCAATTGATCATCAATTGAACCAACAGCTTCTCGAGCAATACGAGCAAAGCGAGACAATGGCAGTGTTCCTGACCATGTATAGCCCTGTTCAGCCCATTTAAATGGCTCGATTTGGCTTGGAAAAGTATTTGCTGACATAAGAGGGTCTGTTGACAGTTCAAATATAGTTGCGACAGTGGACATTTTTTAGAGGATACAAGGCACGAATTGCGTAATTTAGCTTTCTAAATAAGCAATGCGTAACGCAGTAGCATCAAAAAATGTCCCTGTCCCTACGGGTTGCTAGTAAAATTGCCCTATCCATCGTCATGAAACTTGTTAAGGGAGTCGCCATTAACTACGTTTCATTCCTTGTCTATGACAATTTTACTTTGCAACGCAAGTTACATTTGAACTGTCAGCAGACCCTGTGGGCGGCAATTCTACAAATTCATCGGTACTCTGTCAAAGATTAAGATACAATTTTGCACTTCTTTAGACAGAACTCGTGGTAACACAGCAATGCATCTGTTGCAGCCGCAACTTGAAGTAACAACTTCATCACTTGTTAGCCCCCATTCAATCACTGCTCCTATGTTAACACCAGATCAAGTGCAACGCTCATCTTGGAAAACGTTAACAACAGAACCAGAACAGGTTGATTGGCTTATTTTACACTTTAATGATTGGTTTTCCCACCATAATGTCACGCTTGTTAAAGGTGATTTTGAACCAGAATATTTCCCAGCCATAAATCAACAGCCTGCAAAAATCCAATTTGCACATGGTTTCTTTAACAGTGCCTTGCATGAAATTAGTCATTGGAGTATTTCAGGTGAAAAACGTCGCCTTTTACCTGATTTAGGTTATTGGTATGCACCCGATGGTCGTACTGCAGAACAGCAAGCTTTATTTGAACAAGTTGAAATTAAGCCTCAAGCCATTGAATGGTTATTTGCAACAGCCTTTGGTCGAAAGTTTCGTGTCTCTTTAGATAATCTAACGGGTGATAGCGGCAATGGGACACAATTTAAAGATAATGTTTTTGCTCAAGTACAACGTTATTTTTCAGGTGAAGCCACTTTGCCACGAGATGCTGCACTTTTTATTCACTATATCTGTGTTTGTACCCGTAATGGCTTACCATTACAACTAAATGAATTTAAACGTGAATTACTTGATTGAATGACAAAATTAACACATCTAGGACTTGCATCTTTACTAGAACAAGTTTCATACTTAATTCAGCCATAAAGATCAGGGAGTTACAATAATAATGTTACATTTACATATTCATCCTGAAAATCCACAGGCTCGCTTAATCACTCAGGCGGTTGAACGTATTCGTGCGGGTGATGTGGTGGTTTATCCAACTGATGCAGCCTATGCGATTGGTTGTCAGATTGGGAATAAAAGTGCGATGGAGCGAATAGCTCAGATTCGTGGCTTAGGTCCTAAACATCAATATGCAATTATGTGTTGTGATTTATCGGATATTGCAACTTATGCAAAAGTCGATAATGCGATGTACAGACTGTTAAAAGCCAATACCCCTGCTATTACCACATTTATTTTACCTGCTACCAGTGAAGTGCCAAAACGCTTAATGCACCCAAAGAAAAAAACAATTGGTCTGCGTATTCCAAGTAATCCTGTTGCACAAGCTTTATTACAAGAACTTGGCGAACCGTTACTCACCAGTACATTGATCTTGCCTGATCAAAAAGATCCGCTTGATGATCCTTATGATATTGAAAATCAGCTCGGTAAACGCATTGATGTGTTTATTGACAGCGGCTTCGGTACCTTGTCCACCACCAGTATCGTGGATTTATCTGGAGAAAATCCTGTGATTGTTCGCCGTGGCGTTGGCGATGTCAGTGCTTTTGAATAAGCACTGATCCTTATTCAATCAAAAAAATCAGACAACTTCTGTTTCTGAATACCCTGCCAATCAAAATTGTCTGGATTTAACCATTGCTGATAAGCATTTTTTAATTCCGACCACTCATCATCAACAATCGAAAACCATGCAGTATTTCGATTTCGTCCTTTTATGATCCGATCTTGGCGAAATACGCCTTCATACTGAAAACCGAAGCGTAAAGCAGCAGCTTTAGACGGCGCATTACAATCATCACATTTCCATTCAATACGTCTAAAACCATGTGCAAAACATTGTTCTAGCAGTAAGAAAATTGTTTCAGTTGACGCCTTTGATTTTTTCATTTTATGTGAAAAATAAACATTACCAATCTCAATCACGCCATGCCCAAGCCTCGGATTTAACAATGCAACCCAACCTTGTATCTCTTCAGCAACTTGAATTAGAAAATGAGTGGAATCTTTAAAGCCGAATAAGTTGTCTAATGAATCTTTTAAACTATGTTGGCTCTGTGGAGCTGAATAAGGCAGATAAGTCCAGCATTGTTCATCGGGTTCTGTGGATACAGCTTCCCATAACTGCCCTGCCGCCTGATCTGTTATGCCATCAGCTACATCAACCAACTGAACGTATTGTCCAAATATATTTCCCTGCACGGGTGAAGCTGTCACATTTTCTTCAAGCGAAAAACCTATGGTTTGTCCGAACTGATTCCGTTGTGTTTTTAAATAATTTTTCATGGTGACTTATAGTTTAGAAATGCGAAGTTTAATGACCGATTTAAGCATAAGATTTTTATATCATCCATATTCGCTTGTATAAGTATAGAAAATACCCTGAGAACTTTAAGGTTTTTGTAAGTGAGTAATTTATTAAATGAAGGATTTCGATTAGAATAGGCTTGCTTGTAGCATGTGTCACTTTCTTGAACACAAAAAAATCATCCTTTCATGCTTTTGAAAATTCGCGTGGCTTATAAACGGTAATGAATCAAATTCTTCCTTCGACCTTGGAATTAATTCCTTCCATTCGTGTGCTTGACGAGTGGCAAGAAGTCATACCTGAAGATTTGTACATTCCACCTGCCGCATTTGAAATTTTACTGGAGCAGTTTGAAGGGCCATTAGACTTTCTGATTTATTTGATTCAGAAAAATGGCTTTGATCTTTTACAGTTAGATATTTCACCAATTGCAACCCAGTATTTATCCTATATGGATAGTATGAAGTCTTTGAATATCGAATTAACTGCAGATTATATGGTGATGGCAGCACTACTCGCTGATTTGAAATCACGATTATTGCTTCCAAAACCAACTCTAGTTGATCAATTTGAAAAAGATCCTAAACAAGAGTTAATTGATCGTTTAGAAACATACCTCCGTATTAAGCAAGCAGCTGAACGATTGGGGCAAATGCCAATCTTTGAAAGAGATACTTTTAGTGCCAATGTAAGTCTTGGACATATTGCTCCAATTTATGAAGGTTATGATGTCGATGCCTTACGTGATGCACTATTTTGTGTGTTTAATCGTCCAGAACCGATCACACATATTGTTGCGCAGGAACCAGTGCTGCTCGAAGAACGTATAGCATTTATTGAAGGTCAACTTGCATCAGGTCAAGCATTAAGTTTTATGGAATTATTAAATCCTATGCAAGGTCGTATGGGCATGGTGGTGACTTTTATGGCAGTGCTTGAACTCACGCGCCAGCAAAAAATTCAAATCATCCATACAGGTATTGAAGCTCCTTTAACAGTTCAAGGCATTGCAGCATGAGTTTAGATCCATTTGACACCAATGAAGGAATGTCACTTGAAGATATTCATCACGATGTCTTATTACAGATTGAAGCAATTTTGTTCGCTAGTGACTCACCAGTTTCACTTGCACGATTAAAAGAAGCATTTCAAAACCAATATAATAAACAACAATTACGTCATTTTTTACAGCAACTTGCGATGTTGCAACATGGCCGTTCAATTGAGTTAATTGAGACGGCTCAAGGGTTCCGCTTTCAGGTACGAGCAAAGTATCGCAATATTATTGCGCAGGTTTGGCCTGAACGCCCGACCAAGTTGTCACCCTCGTTGCTCGAAACAGTCGCCGTGATTGCGTACCATCAGCCTGTTACACGTGCTGATATTGAACAGATTCGTGGTGTATCGAATAATAGTCAGATCTTGAGAAACTTATTTGACTGGAACTGGATCAAAGAATCTGGTTTTAGAGATTTACCTGGAAGACCTGCGTTGTTAGTCACAACGCCCCAATTTTTAAATGCATTTGGTTTAGCTTCGCTAGGTCAATTGCCTCCCCTGCAGAACGCCAAGGAAGCATTCATGACACTCGATGCACATGCACCGAAGTCTTGAGAGGTGAACTGTTGATCATTATGTCTAAGGTTGTGCTGTCATGAGTGAAAAATTACAAAAGGTTTTAGCGAGAGTCGGGTTAGGCTCACGTCGCTATATGGAGGAAGTCATTGCTGCTGGTCGCGTCAGTATCAATGGAAAAATTGCTCAAGTGGGTGAACGTATTGAACCTACAGATGAACTCCGTATCGATGGTCGTAGAGTTCAGTTTCAGGTAGAAGATGAAATTCGCCGCCGTGTTCTCATTTACTATAAACCAGAGGGTGAAATTTGCTCACGCAATGATCCTGAAAATCGTCCGACTGTATTTGATCATTTGCCTCAAATTGCCAATGACCGCTGGGTAATGGTGGGTCGTCTGGATATTAACAGTACTGGTTTATTATTATTTACGTGTTGTTGAACTTGCTAATGAATTTAATGCACCCTTCAAATGAAGTTGAACGTGAATATGCGGTACGTGTGATGGGTGAAGTCACGCCACAAATTCGCAATAACATGCTGAAAGGCGTTGAGCTTGAAGATGGTCAGCAAATTCAGATCATTCTCTGAAATTGGCGGTGAAGGTATCAACCGTTGGTATCAAGAGTTGTGGTTAAAGAAGGTCGTAATCGCGAAGTACGTCGTATCTTTGAATCACAAAGCTTAAAAGTGAGTCGCTTGTTACGTACCCGTTATGGCACTGTCATTTTGCCACGTGAATTACGTACAGGTCGTTGGATGGAATTAGATAAAACTGATATTGATAACTTGGCGAAATCGGTTGAGTTGAAGCCACGTCAGGGTACTGGTCTGTTTGGTATGGCAAAACGCCGTACTGAAAAAATGGCGGAGAAGCCATTGGCTGCACGCCGTGGTGGCTATCTACGTCAACAGCGCCGTGATGATGAACAAGATCAATCACAGCAACAGCAACGTCCAAGCAGTAATGGCAACAATAACAATGGTCGTAAAACCATTGGTTTTAATAAAGGCTTTAAGAAGTTTTAATTCTTGGCTTTAAAATAAAAAAACGCTCTGATTAGAGCGTTTTTTTATGCTTGAATTTTAATGATGATGGCTTACCCCCTGCGGAATGGCATTCAGCAGTTTCTTGGTATATTCATGTTGTGGATGTAAATACAACTCATCCGAATTGGCAATTTCAACCAACTCACCATGATTCATCACCATTACCTGATCAGAAATATATTTCACTACAGATAAATCATGCGAAATAAAGATATAACTCAAACCAAATTCATCCTGTAGGTCCTGCAATAAATTCAATACTTGCGCCTGCACTGAAACATCTAAGGCAGAAACGGATTCATCACAGATCAAAATCTCAGGTTTTAAAGTCAGACAGCGTGCGATGGCAATCCGTTGCCGCTGCCCACCTGAAAACTCATGCGGATAACGATCATAGGCTTGCGCAGGCAAACTGACTCGTTCTAACAGTTCCAATGCCATCTTTTTACGTTCGGCATCATTCTGACCTATGCCATGAATCCGCATCGGTTCTAATAAAATCTGCCCGATGGTAAAGCGTGGATTGAGTGAAGCATAAGGGTTCTGGAAAATAATTTGAATCTTACGTTGATACCGTGAAAATTCTTTCTCAGTCATGGCAAGAATATCTTTGCCACCAATCAAAACCTGCCCACCTGTCGCCTCATGCAAACGCATTAACAATAGACCAATGGTGGTTTTCCCAGAACCAGACTCTCCAACCAAACCTAAAGTCTTGCCTTTAGCCAGTTGGAAGGACACGCCTTTTACGGCCTGAAATTCCTCTCGCCCCCATAAACCTTTACGGCTATAAAACGACTTTTTCAGATCTTTAACATCAAGCACAATCGGTTCATCACCAGACAAACCACGGACACGCTGTTTCAGATTTAATTCGGACAAATTGGTTGCTTCAATCAATTGTCCATTTTCGTCCTGCTTCATAAAATCACTGGTCACAGGTAAACGGTATGGTCGGGTTGAAAGTTGTGGTCGGCAGTGCAACAAAGCACGGGTGTATACATCTTTCGGTTGTTCTAACACTTGCTCAACAGCGCCAGATTCACGGATTTCACCGTGGCGCATTACGATCACTTCATCAGCAATTTCGCCAACCAGTGCTAAATCATGTGTGATGAAAAGCATCGACATTTGATGGCGTTGTCGTAGTGATTCCAACAAATCAATGATTTGCTTTTGAATAGTGACATCTAAAGCCGTGGTTGGTTCATCCGCAATCAATAATTTTGGTTCACAGGCGATTGCCATCGCAATCATAACCCGTTGCTGCTGACCACCAGAAAGCTGACTTGGATACGCATCTATTTTTGTTTCAGGTGCAGGGATACCGACTTCACGAAGTAACTCAAGCACTCGTACTCTGGCCTGCTTGCGTCCCATACCTAAATGAATCCTGAGCACTTCGGCAATCTGATCACCGACTGTAAATACAGGATTCAATGAAGACATCGGCTCTTGGAAAATCATGGCAATTTCCTTACCACAGATTTTCCGAATTTCTTTTTCAGATAAATTCAGTAAATCCTTACCCTCAAAAGTAATACGACTTTGCGCTGCAATTTGACTTTGTCCTTTCGGTAATAGACCCATCACCGCTAGGGAAGTAACCGATTTACCACTGCCCGACTCACCAACCAAAGCCACGGTTTTATTTTTAGGAATTGAAAATGAAATTCCTTTAACCGTTTCGATCCATTGTTTATTTTCACCTTTAAAGCTGACCCGAAGATCGTCTACCTGTAATAGCGGTGTTTCATTTTGAGGTTGCATATTTTTTCTCCGCTATTTCAACTTAGGATCTAAAGCATCACGCAATGCATCGGTAAACATTGAAAATGCCGTGACCAAAACCGCCATCGCAATCGAAGCCGCAGCCAGTTGCCACCATTTCCCCAAAATCAATTCACTTTGCGCTTCATTGAGCATACTGCCCCATGACACCACCCCCACAGGCACACCAAAACCAAGGAAGCTCAGAATCACTTCAGATTTAATGAATGACACCACCAGAATCGAAATTTGAACCAACGCGATATGACTGACATTCGGGAAAATATGCACAAACATACGGCGTAAATGACTCACTCCAATGGCTTTGGCGGCAAGTACATATTCACGCGATTTGTGCTTCATATATTCAGCCCGAACCAAACGAAATACCCCAGTCCAACCCGTTAAGCCTAAGATTAAAACAATCGACAAAATTCCTTTTTGTTGGAGTACCGCAGCGATCGCGAGCACTAATAACAGATAAGGAATCGAAGTGAAAATGTTATAGAACCAGTTCAGTACATCATCAATCCAACCGCCAAAATAACCTGCAATCGCGCCAAGAAAAGTACCAATCACCACCGCCAATAAAGCAGATAACAAACCGACCAGAATTGAGGTTTCAGCACCTTTAATAGTTTTGAGCAGCACATCTTGCCCCCACTTATCTGCCCCAAAAGGCAACGTGGTTTTTAACTCTTGTTTTTGATCAAGTAGATGCCCACCAAGCTGTTGATCAATTTGCTGCATATCCTCTGCTAAAGGATCAACCACACCATAATTATCAATGACTGAGCTACTTTGTTGTTCAGCCTGAATTTCGGCATTGAGCTGTTGAATCACATCTTTCAATGGATCAACTGGATTTTCAGGTAATGCCTCTATCTTCTGGCTACTGTCTTTCATTTGATCTGACTCAGTATCCGCCCCTAAAAATGTCGGTGGCGCGTAGCTGACGGCGACTTCTTTATTCCAATTGGAAGCAATCACGCCTGTCATTGATAACGCGAGCAAGATGAAATAAAACAGCACCACCAAGAAAGAAACCACGGCGATTCGATCTGATTTCAATCGATTCAATGCCAACTGCCAGAGTCCTGTTGATGCAGGAGATTCACTTGAGGAGGATTTGCCTTTAAAAATTGTACTGAGCATTGTCATCCTCCTATTTCAACTGTACGCGAGGATCGAGGAGCTTATAAATCAGATCGGCGATCAAGTTAAAAATCATGGTCACAACAGCGATATATACGGTAATCGCTTTAATTACAGGGAAATCACTACGCTCAACCGCAATAATAATTTCACGCCCGATGCCCGGAATACCAAAGAATCGCTCAATCAGGAAAGCACCAATCAGTAAGGCAGGCAGACTAGCCATCACTTCAGTGACAATCGGAATTGAGGCATTACGCAACACATGAACGCCCAAAACCCGTGTTTCAGGCACACCTTTAGCACGGGCAGTACGCACATAGTCCTGATGAATTTCATCCAGCACAAAACTGCGATATAAACGTAAGGTCGGTGCGATGCTCACCACCAGCATAATCAGGATGTGTAATAAGGAATAATAAAATAGATTTTCGCGAAAGCTGTCGCTCCAGCCCCTGCACAGCAAACCAGCCCAACTGATAGGCCAAGACATACTGGAAAATGATGATATAGACCAGAATACTGATCGACATGCCGACAGTGCATAGCATCATCACCATACGGTCTGTCAGTGAACCACGTACCGATGCCACTGCCAAGGCCAGTACAATCGAGATCACAGTTTGTAAAATCACCAATGGAATTAGCAAGGTCAGCGATGGCCCCAAACGGGTCAGGATAATCTGCGATACTGATTCGCCTGTACTCCAGCTTGCGCCATAATCAAAAGTCAGAATCTGCTTGATAAAAATCCACAGTTGCACATAGTACGGCTGATCCACGCCCACCTGTTTACGGATATTTTCAATCTGTTCTGGATTGGACATTTTGCCTGCCAGAATATAGGCAGGGTCGCCACCCACCCAGTTAAACAGGAAAAATCAGCAAAATGACCCCCAACATGGTGGGAATCATTTGCCAGAGTCTACGCACGACATAAGCGAACATCTTGGCACATCCTTATTTGACTCGTTGTCCTGTAATTTCACTAAAGAAAGCTTTGTTATCTGGTTCTCTGCCTAAGAAATCTTTGACCAGTTGAGCTGCATTCTTTTGGCTGCCTTGAGATAAAATCGTTTGGCGGTAACGCTGACCCACTTCTGGATTATTCAAGTTATCACCGAAAGCAGACAACATATCCAGAGCCAATACTTCAGACCACATATAACCATAGTAGCCCGCCTGATAGCCCATTAAATGTCCGAATTGCCCTGGGAATTGGGTATTTTCTACATAGCCCAATGCGGTTGCCGATTCCATTTTTTTCCAGACATCCAATGGCTGTAGTTGGCGAGGGTCTTTGTCATGCAATGCCATATCATATTGTGCATACAAGGTTTGGCGAGCATAACGTGCGCCACGTCCATAATTATGTACCGCATTTAAACGTTCAATCAGCGCATCATCAATACGTGGACAGGCTGGATCACAATAGTCTGCCACTTTAGACAAGGCTCTTTACGTCTCGCCCATTCCTCATACATTTGCGATGGTGCTTCAACAAAGTCGCTCGACTGACGTACCCGACTGCCCCACATAACGGGTATCGGACAAAATGCCATGCAAGGCATGTCCAAACTCATGTACAAAGGTTTCCAGCTCATTGCTGTTTAAACCTTTGTGATTAAAATTGGTCACTAAAACCGAAATTGGTTTACGCCCTGTTAAACTACTGCCGCCATACACACCCCATACCGCCGCATGGCCATATTTTCCTCACGCGGAAATTTATCCATATATAAACCGCCAAGCAGTTGCCCTGTTTTCTGGTCGGTCACATCGTAATATTCAACTTCATCCTGCCATGTATCCACTTTGACAGGCTTAAACTCGATGCCATACAGATTTGAGGAAATCGCAAACAACCATTTCTGTGCCGCTGTAAAGTTGGGAAATAATCACGCATTTTTTCCCTGATCAATCTTGTATTTATCCTTGCGTAATTTTTCTGTCCAATAGCCCACGTTCCAGCGTGTAATCTCTGCCTGTTCTAAAGGAATATTTAGAGTTTTTGCCTTAAATTCCCTTAATTCCTGCATTTCCTTTTGCTCAAGTGGCGTCACAATCTGGTAAATATTATTCAGGAAATCATTCACTGTTTTTTTTGGATTTTTTGCCATGCGTTTTTTTAAGGCGAGATCGGCATAGCTTGGCTCACCGAATAACTGTGCCTGTTCATAACGCAGGTCAATAATCTGTTTGAGCAAGTCCAGATTCTTTGCTGTACCCCGTCGGGTAAAAGCAGTCTGGTAACGTTTACGTGCTGCATCACTGTGAAAGTTCCATAAACGGCTGATAGGGCAGGATAATCTCAACTTCAACAGATAATTACCCTTGTCATTTTTTTTGGCATGAGTAAAGATAGCTCTCTGGGCAAGCCTTTACTTCATTTGGGGTAAATTCCAGTTTTTCAGGATTATCATTAATATTACGGGTAAATTGCTGTGAGAGTTGTTTGTTGGATTACGGATTTTTTAAGCGTGTTCTTTTGCAGGTGACAATTGCACACCTGTATTCTCAAAGTCAGTTAAAATATCCTGACGGTATTTCACATCAATTTCGATCAATCGCTTTGCTATTTTTTATACGTTGATAGAGTTTTGGATTCTGGTATAAATCAGTCTGTAACTGTTCCATTTGACAATACAGTCATCTGCTGCCTGACGAAATTTCGCATCAGGATAGACATTACGATAAGGTTGATCGGATTGGTCAAGTCCTCAAACATCGCCATATAAAAGCATCCCATTCGGCTAAAACAGGTGCAGTATTCGCGTTGGCTTTATTGGTCTTTTTTCGGAGTTCGGTGATTCGTTGTTGGAGTTTTTGAATGCTGGCATCACACCATTGGGGCTGGTCGGCGAGTTTTAGAATAGCTAAGGTAGCGCGTGCTGGTCGCTCCACATGCCGTTTGGTTGATTCCACAAAGACCAATAAAGCATAGCCCCAAATTTGTTAATGTCTTTTTCGCCACACACTTTCTCCAGTTCATTTCTATACTAAATTTTCAAAATTTAAACTTAAGTCAGTATAAGTCGTTTTATATTTATCACATCGGTGTCGTGCCGAGTTCTCATCCAATTTCATCAGCCTGCCGCAGGCCTTACTTTGCTCTTGCCTCCAAATGAGAAGCATAGCTTCGCAAGAAAGGCATCTTGCGCTGCTATAATCGCAGCTCACCACAACAAAACTCGTTCAATACCACCGAGTCTCTAATCTATCGCAGAAACATCATCCTATTAATTTTATCCTGTCTCAAACAATTGCGGATGACGTTTCCGAGTATCATATTTTTGTCAAACTCAGGTTAGGGCGTGTCCTCATTTGGTTTTGCACCAAATAAATATACAGGCTATACGGATCATAGACTGATAATTCCGTGCAAGTTTATCAAATCGGGTTGCTATCGCGCGAAAGTGTTTTAATCGCGCAAAGGCATTTTCAACTAAATGCCTCAATCGATATAGATATTTATCAAATCCTTTATTCCATCTCTTACTATTTGATCTCATTGGAATAATCGGAATCATCTTCTTGTTTTAGCACATATCCTGATGCTCTTGGGTATCGTAGCCCTTATCTGCTATCAGATAATCTGCTTTTTCTATCTTATCAATTATCCGTTCTGCAACCTGACTGTCGTGGATTTCACCCCCAGTGATTTTAAAATCAATCGGTAATCCATTCGCGTCGGCTGCAAGATGTGTATCTTTGTTGTTCGTCCACCACGTGACTGTCTAATTGCTCTTTCGAAACCATGCCGAGCCCACTTGCATGCTGATGCACGCGTATGTAGCTTCCATCAATGAATACCCACTCCTGATCCAGGATGCCTCGTAATCTAAAAAAATTTATCCCATAAGCTCCCATTTGCCCAGCGATTGAAGCGATTATAGGCAGTTTGCCAAGGACAAGTTCTTGAGGAATATCACGCCATGTCGCACCTGTACGTAGTTTCCACAAGATAGCCTCCATGATATTTCTACTGCTTTTTGAACAGTAACAACCATGCAGTCGCATTGCATCCTGAATTTGCTGCCAAATATCATCTGTGAGAAGAGTACGTGCCATTGAAGAATATAGAAATAAAAATAATTTAGAGCAATATTTTAAGGCTTTAAAACTAATTCTTCAAATGAGGACACGCCCGGCATTACTTCCCTTCTAATATCGATATACATCCATTCCGCAGGCAAAATCGGATGCTTTTTATAGCCAATCACACGCGGCTGAGCCAAGACATTACGATAACGACTGGAAATCATTTGTACAGGCGAATAAAACTCTAAAAGCTGTGCCATCTGCTGATAAAGCTGATCTCGTTCAGGCCCATTAGACAGTTTAAGTGACTGCTCATACAAACGGTCATATTCAGCTAACTAAAACAGGAATTATTGGCGGCATTGACATTTTTGCCATAAAACAACTGCATGAAATTATCGCCATCAGGATAATCCGCAATCCATGCAGAACCCTTGAACATGGTTTTACATTGCTTTTCTGCTTTTAAACCTCAGCAAAGGGCACAGGTTTGGAGACCATATTCACTTTAATACTGGCTAAATCTTTCTTTAATAATTCAGCCATTTGCATACTTCTTGCGCTATTACTGGATGGCATAAACTCAATCAATTGCGCTTACCATTCGGTAAACTACGCCAGCCATCCGTGCCAATTTTATAATGATACCGATCCAGCAATAAATTGGCCGCTTTCACCGAATACGGCACACTGCTCCTATAATCGGGATCATGCCCTTGCCACGCCGTAAGGAATCGGGAACTGTAAACGCTTGGCATCCCTTTCATTAAAATCTGAATGTCTTTTTCAGGTGAATGTGCCATGGCCATCGCACGGCGTAAGGCAATTTTTTCCTTACTCAATCCACCGACCATAGGGTTTTGCATATTCCAGTATAAATAATCAATCGAGGGATCAGAAATTCGGGAAAGCTGAATGCCTTTCTGCTCAAATTCAGGTTTTAACTTACCATCCTTGAGTGCCTGAGCAGGCAAATCCCCTGTTAAGGTTAATAAATCCAGCCCGTCTTTTTGAAACGACAACCACCCCGACTGTGCTTCCTCAATCACCTGAATATCCACCACACCAATCTGTGGCATTTTCTTGCCTTGCATTTGCTGGACAATTTTCTGATCGTCTGGATTGCTGGCCTTAAAATCCCAGACAAAGCCACGATAGTCAGGATTGGCTTTTAAAATAATCCGTGAAGCAGGTGTCCAGCGGGACAATAAATAAGGCCCTGTGCCAATCGGATGCCCCATGACAAAACCAGCCTTGTCCCGATAATGTTCAATCACTTCACGCGCCACCGCCCCTGTTGGCTGATGTGCCAGCAACATCGGAAAATTATGATTTGGTTCAGTTAGGCGAATCACCAGCGTATAACGATCAGGCGTTTGCAAGCCTGCAATCGGCTGATCATAATTGAATTTTCCTGTTTTATTCGCTTGCTGGATGGCACTGTCCATTCCTGCGATGCGTCCCTCAAACAGCCAGCTACTGCAATGCAGTTGCGGATCAAGCAAACGCTTAAAGGAATAAGCATAATCTGCTGCTGTGAGTTCTCGAGGCTTCCCCTTAAACACAGGGTCAGGGGAAAAATAAATCCCTTTTTTAAGACGGATAGTATAGGTCAAGCCATCGGCACTGACTTCTGGCAAGGCAGCCGCAGCATTGGGAATCAGCTTGGCTGGTGAAGCCAGATAATCATAGGTATATAAGGTATCGAAAATGGAATACAGTACATGCGCTGAATACAAAATCCTGAACTGCGGCAGGATCAAAACCCGTTTCCGCCACAGGAAAGGCATAGCGCAGCACCTTGTTTGGATTGGCTGGACTTTTTGCCATTGTCCCATTGCTTATGCCAATCGACACTGTGCCAAGCAAGACTGCCATCCCATACTGCTGCAACGAAATTTTAAATTCTGCTTCATACGTGTTCACATTATTTCTTTTGTGATGGAACAATATCCAGATATTGCCAATTGGTATTCATAATCGGATGTGCCTTAAAACCCTGAATTTCGGGCTGAATGACCCAGTTACGGATACGGGTATCCTGTAGTACCCACGGATTGTCCGCTTCAATCTGTCGGCTCATTTTTTCATAAAATGGCATACGTTGATCAGGCGGTAATTTCATTGCATTTTGATACAGCGCATCATAGGCTGCGGATTGATAACAGGATTGATTACTACTGACCAACATTCGGACCATAAAGCAATTGCGTGAAATTTTCACCTCTCTTGATAATCTGCATGCCATGCTCCACTCCACATCATGTATTGACACTGGGTTGCGGCTTTTAAGTTATCGGCAAAATTACTGACTTTAAAGTCTGCCCGAACTCTGATTGCATCTAAATTTTTCTTCCACAATTCAGAATACATCACGGAAGCTGTACCACTCTCGGTATTTATTTTTAAGGTTAAAGGCTTGCCATTGGGTAAATTATGATAGCCATCTGGGCCTTTTTTATAGCCAAAATGATCAAGTAATTTATTGGCTAAAACAGGGTTATAACCAATACTACTGCGATAATTCGGGTTATGACCATTAATGCCTGCAGGTACCAGCATTCTCCAACTGCCTGACCTTTTCTTAAGATACGAATATATTCATTGACATTAAAAGACATGGCGATGGCACGTCTTAACGCAATTTTATCTAGGCTATTCCCACCAACAACAGATCACGCATGTTAAACATGGTAGGTGACTTCTGCTTCCTTATTTGCACAGGCGAATGCCCTTTTTTGCATCTCCGCATTCAGTTGATTGTTTTGGTCTAAGGCTTTGGCAATAGCATTGGCCGTTAAGCTATCAAAATCAAGTTGCTTGGACTGAAATGCCAGCCAGCGTGATTGTTCTTCTTCAATAATACTGACCGTCACTCTGCCAATTTGTGGCATGTGTTTACCACTCATTTGCTTGACCAGTTGATTATCCCAAGCCGTACCTGTGGATTTAAAATTCCAGATAAAACCACGATAATCAGGATTGGCGACCAGCTCGATTTTACTGCGCGGTACATATTTACCCAGCATATAAGGCCCTGTGCCGACAGGGTGCATACCGATACGATCTTTATAGTATTCAACTACTTCCCGAGCCGTTGCGCCAAAGGTGCTATAGGCAAGAATATAGGGGAAATTATAATCAGGCTGGGTCAGGGTAAATTGAATGGTGTATTTGTCGAGGGCTTTTACTCCCTCAATCGGTGCATCGTAATCAAATTTTCCTGTCTTGTTGGCTTGCTCCACCAGCGCATTTGCACCAAGCAATTTATTGTCAATAAAGGAAAAAGATGGCGCATGATTCTTTGGATCAAGAATACGCTTGACCGCATAGACATAATCCTCAGCGACCAGTTCCCGTCGCTTGCCTTTAAATGCAGGATCATCGGTAAAGTAGATGCCTGGCTTGATTTTAAAAGTATAGACCTGTCCATTTTTTTCGATCACTGGCAAGCTCTGAGCTGTTGCAGGCACTAGCCTGACTGGATTTGCCAAGTAATCGTATTGAAGTAATCTTTCAAAAATCACATCGGCAATATTGCCACTATAAAAGTTGGAGGTTTTGACCATATCAAAACCATCATCAGGTGCAGGAAATGCCACCCGCAGCACCTTGTCAGCTTGGGCAGGACTCTTTGCATGGCTGACTGGCATCCCTGCAATCATGACCGCAATTAAGGCGACCTTTAAAAATTGAGGCTTCAATGTAATGCTCATATCCTGATTTTTAATCCATATCCAGCTTTTCGCCAGTATTCAGGTGTATTGATGAATTTGCTTTTATGGACTCCATCATTCTATATTTTTGCAAAAGAATCAATGAATTAATATTTTCAACATTTGATTAAAATAGAATGTTGTTTTATCAAAATAAGTTGTTATTTTATTTCATTGATCACGATTGGGATGATGGTGCTATTCACCTTATAGCCTTTGGGTTTGTTATTACACGCATCTCCTGTCACCGTGGTTCGAATCACATAAGGCGAATAAGACATGACATTTAAATAACCTGTATCATCTGAACCTGTACGACAATCTTCTGCATTTAGTTTGTCATCGTAACGTCCTGCATAAGAGGATTCCTGTACTTCTGTAATCAACCTAGTATTCCATTGACTCAGATACACCAGACTTTTGCTCGATTCAACCGTTCCCTGTCCTGAACCAGCACTTTCAATTTCAACCAGATCAACGGGCTTGCCTTTATAAACCGTTGAATGGATTTTAAATGTATTGGATTGCCCCCCAAAGGTTTTCAAGATTCGAGCCTGCTTTAATTTTGGACGAGTGAGTACATAACCCGCCCAAAAGTTGCGTCCTGCATTTTCAAAACTCACACCTGATAAATAGGCCTCTTCACCTGAAACCAGTTTCACTTTTTCAGTATGGTCAATCAGAATCGCTTGGGGTGGATTGGCATTTGAATCCTGAAAGTTAATAATCCAGCTAATAATGGTTTTATCTGTGGGTACAGCAGCGTGGGTGGTCGAGATTAGGCCTGATAGGCACAGAGCCATACAAATAAAATTATTTTTATTCATTATGATTTTCCTTTAGAAATTAAATCTGAAAGTAATCTTAGCGGAGTCTTCTCTAACTCTCATCCAATCATAGGAATATCATCTTACTTTTCAAAGATAAAAAGTAACAAAAATCTTTTGTTAGACTGACGTTCCATCCTGAGCAATTTCAAAGCAAGGCTTTGAAATCAGCGCAAGGCAGTCTAACTTGGCGGCATCCTTGCCGCCCATCACGATTACAGAGATTTACTGGACCAGTAATATCTAGAATGAGTTAAAACTTTTCCAATTCAATCCATTCTGCTTCTGGAAAATGCTTTGTCAAATAAGCTTTTAAATAATCAGCCGTATCTTTCGAAATAAGTGGATCTTTCGACTCATCCTTTAAGTTATACACCAAAGCATGCAAATTCAAATCACGCTGCTTTAATGCCTCTAAACTCAATAAGGTATGATTAATACTACCTAAACGCCCAGAAGTCACTAAAATTACAGGAAATTGATGTTGAGCAATATAATCAATCGTCAACAATTCTGTGGTTAAAGGCACCATCAATCCACCAGCACCTTCTAATAGCACCACATCAAAACGCTGAGCAAGCTCTTTAGTTGCAGCTTCGATCTTGGCAAAATCTAGATCACGCCCATCCAAACGCGTGGCTAAATGTGGCGAAGCTGGATAAGTAAAAATTTCAGGCATGGTCAATTTTTCATGATCTTCCTGAAACCAACCACTTCCCATAATTTCACGGTGTTTTTCAATGTCTTCAGACACATCGACATTGCCAGTTTGCACCAACTTCTGGGTGATAACACGCTGCCCTTGTTCGGTCCAAAGTTTGGCAAGATAACCTGTGGCATAAGTTTTACCAATTTCAGTATCAATACCGCTGACAAAATAAATTGCTGCACTCATGCTATTCTCCGTGCAATCACATAAATCGGATGATAAGTCAGACGAAAACCCTGCTCATCATAAAACTGTTGATAATCTAAATAAAACTGCTGCAACGATTGCTTAGTCCAACGATGCGATTTTGCTGTTGCGGTCACGCCTGTCGCTTTTAAATGCTGCAATACCGATTTTGGATGATCAAAATAAATCTGCTTCACTTCTTGCTCAATGAACAGCACTTCAAAGTTTTGCTGTTCAAGCTGTCGTTTTAAAAACTCTAGGCTAATATAATTTAAGCCTTGCCCTGTCAACTGCTTAATTTCAGTGAGATTATCTGACCCAAAAGTGGAAAAACCGAAATATGCATTGGGTTTTAAAGCATCATGAATTCGGTGCAATAACGTAGGTAGATCAGTCATCCACTGTAATGCTGAACTAGAAATCACTGCATCTAAGGACTGCGGTAAATGCAGTTGCTCAATATCTCCGATCAACCAAGCTATATTTTCAATCGTTGAAAAATGCTGATCTACATCCTCATAAAGATCATTTAAAAATAGTTGATCAACTTGAAAATAAGAATGAAATAAGTGAGTTAAATTACCCGAACCGCAGCCAATCTCAAGCACAGAGGCTAAGTTCTGCGGACAATACACTTTAAGGTATTTAAATAATTGTGCACTAATCTGTTTCTGTACCACAGCATGCTCGACATAGCTTTGCCCTGCTTTGGCAAAACGTTGGGCAACCAGTGCTTTATTAATACTCACAAATACTCCACTAGTTGTTGCA
This sequence comes from Acinetobacter sp., assembly GCA_046347365.1. Lineage (GTDB taxonomy): Bacteria > Pseudomonadota > Gammaproteobacteria > Pseudomonadales > Moraxellaceae > Acinetobacter. The sequence goes on from JAXMGF010000004.1 coordinate 53,407, forward strand.
ATTCATTTTTTTGCACCAAAGAGGTTAATGAAATTCGCAGGCGTGAACTATTTTGTGGCACTGTTGGTGGGCGTACTGGCATAGCATAAAAGCCTTGTTGCTGTACATAACGTGCTTTTTCAATGGCCGCTTGGCTTTCACCTACGATAACTGGAATGATATGACTGCTCGATGGGCTTGAAAAACCTTTTGCAATTACCGCTTGCTGTAAATACTGACTGATCTCGGCCAAGTGCTGACGCTGTTGCTGCATGCTCAATACTTTATTAAAAATAAAATCTGACCATGCCATTGAGATCGGTGGCAATGCGGTACTAAAAATCAATGGACGCATTTTATTGATCAGATAATCACGGATAATCGAATCACAAATGATATAACCGCCCACTGAGGCAATTGCTTTGCCAAAGGTTCCCACCAAGAAATCAATCTGATCCAATACGCCATATTGTTCAGCACAACCCAGACCTTGCTCTCCCCTAACCCCAATCGCATGTGCTTCATCGACATACAACATGGTTTTGGCAAAGCGCTGCTTTAACTGCGCCAATGCAGCTAAATCCGTTTCGTCGCCATCCATACTAAAAATACTTTCAGTCACCACAATAATGCGTTCAACTTGTTCATCTTGATGATACTTTTGCAATAACTGTTCCAGATGCTGCAAATCATTATGGCGATAACGCACATATTGAGTATTCGATAATCGAATGCCATCAATCATACTGGCATGTACCAGTTTATCGGCTAGAATCACGGTTTTGCTATCACACAAGGCTGGCAAAATACCGATATTCATGTGGTAGCCACTATTGAAAAGTAAAGCTGCACGACCAAAGGCTATGCTTAGGCTATTTTCAAATTGTTCATATTCTGCAAAATTACCCGTCAGTAAGCGTGAAGAAGATGAACTAAAGAGCGCTCGTTCAATTTTCAGCGTATCAAGAAATTCTTCTCTTAAATTTAAGTCAGCGGCCAAGCCTAAATAATCATTGGATGCCAGATTCAACATGGTTCGATCTTGAATCGTGATCCATTTTCCCTGCTGTTGATTTGCAGTAAATTGGCGGAAATTACCTTGCTGTTTGAACTGGTCAAGCTGCTCGGCATAATGATCAAGCAAGGACATTGGCATTTGCTCCTTGCATATTTTTTACCACTTCACTCATCTGTGCTAATAAATAATGGAGTTCGTCATCTGTGATCACATACGGCGGCATTACATAGACCAATTTTCCAAATGGTCGTACCCAAATACCCCGTTCAACAAACTGTTGCTGCAAGGTTTTCATATCGACATTGCTGGTTAATTCAACCACACCAATCGCCCCTAAAACCCGTACATCCGCAACATGATCGAGCTGAGCTAAATCCGTTAATTGTTCAGCAAGAATCTTTTCAATCCGTTGAATATTGGCTTGCCAATCTTGCTCAACCAATAATTGGGTGCTTCTTAATGCTACTGCACAGGCCAGCGGATTCGCCATAAAGGTTGGGCCGTGCATAAACACACCCGCTTCACCACGACTAATGCTTTCAGCCACTTGCTTGGTGGTCAAGGTTGCAGACAGCGTCATATAACCGCCCGTTAAACCTTTGCCAATACACATAATATCGGGTTCAACTTGGGCATGTTCCCAAGCAAACATTTTGCCTGTGCGCCCAAAACCCGTGGCAATCTCATCGAAAATTAACAATAAATTATATTGCTCACACAGAGCCTTGGCTTGGCGTAAATACTCAGGATGATAAAAACGCATGCCACCTGCACCTTGTACAATCGGCTCGATAATCAGTGCTGCAATAGTGTGATGATGCTGTTCAATCTGCTGTTTGAGTTGCTGAATATCGTGTGGATTCCATTCACCATCAAAGCGACTTTGTGGTGCGGGTACAAAAATTCGATTCGGTAAACTTGTACCAAAAATTTGATGCATCCCCGTGACTGGGTCACAGACAGACATCGCATTCCATGTATCGCCATGATAGCCAGAACGGGTGGTAATAAAATTGGTTTTCGCGGGTTGATTCAACGCAGCCCAATATTGCACGGCCATTTTTAAGGCCACTTCTACAGCAACTGAACCTGAATCTGCATAGAAAATTTTATCTAAACTCGGCGGCGTAATTTTTAATAGTAATTTACCTAATTCAATTGCAGGGTCATGGGTCAGACCGCCAAACATGATATGCGCCATGTTTTGCAATTGGTCAGCAACTGCCTTGTTTAGTTCTGGATGGTTATAGCCATGAATCGCACACCACCATGACGACATGCCATCAACCAAAGTTCGCCCATCTTCTAATTCAATGGTTGCGCCATAGGCACGTTTCACTTTAAAAGTTGGCAGTGGATTTAACATCGAAGTATAGGGATGCCATATATGTTCTAAATCAAATGGGTCTGTCATCCTTTACCTCTGTAAATTCAATATTTAACGATGTGCTCTACAGTGTCATTCCGAGTACTCACCCAATTTCAGGATAAGCCTTCAGCTGTACTTACTTTTCAAAGATGAAAAGTAAGCAAAAATCTTTTGTTAGGCTGATGGCACATCCTTGATGCCACAGCCTAACGGCGACATCCATGTCGCCTCCACGATAGCGAATATTAAAAGTAAATTTCAATAATGATTAGAACGTTCAATAAATCTCAACAGCTTTTTATCTTAAACTTGTCAAAATCTAAAATAAATTGCGAGAACTCTCAATTCAAGCAAGATTAAACCGTCTATTGAATAAAATCTTCAATTATTTGCACAGTCTGCTCCACCATAAAGCATGGAAAACCATGTGAAGCTCCTTCAACAGAAACGATAGATGAATTATTTGCAGCTAAATCTTTAGTTTTTTGCATAACTTGGTAAGGAACTAAAGCATCATACTCGGCAAAGACATGCAACTGCCTACCTTGATAATTTTCATACAACTCAACCAAGTTTAATTGCTCCAGCAACTGTAACCCGTCCCTAAGCAATGCAATCGGTTGTGGACGAATCAATTTCTGCATAGCTACGAAATCTTTCTTTGCAGAACTTGCACCCTGACACACCAATAAACCAAACCGTTTTAGCGTGGTAATGGCATCCTGTTCAAATGATTGTTTAAATTGCATAAAGCTTTCAACAGGCATGGCAGTCATCCAATCTGCTTGAGCAACAAAACATGGATTCGACGCTAAAGTGATTAAAACTTTCTGTTCAGCATATTGTTGTTGTATTTGATTGACCAAGATTGTTGCCAGTTGTCCGCCAAGCGACCATCCAATAATTACATCATATTCAACCGCAAGTTCGACATGCTGTTGTAAAACGTCATCATTCAAGACATTAAAAATATTAATCCGCTCAACACTATGTCCCTTTTGTTCTAAAGCCTCATGTAATGGCTTTAATAATTCTGCTCCACCGCCCCATCCTGTGATGAGTAGAATCCTATAAGTCACGCGCTTGCTCAATTGCAAAAAGTTGAATGCAGTATACTCTCCGATTTATACGAGTCATTATTTTCCTAATCAATTCCTTTCATAATGCTTTGCTCAAAAGACACCATAAAACGGATCAAAATTCTTTAAAGAATTTTCTACCCCATATGATTTCGAAATTTGCTAAAGTAGAGTTTATTACACTTTGAGATCAACATGATGAATACGATAAAGTCCAAAGTTATTATTTTATG
>JAXMGF010000040.1:0-15370 GCA_046347365.1 Acinetobacter sp.
GAAACGTAAACCATCTGCACCCATATCTTTGATGATGTCTTGTGGGGTGATGATGTTGCCTAATGACTTAGACATTTTACGACCTTTCTCATCCACCACGAAACCATGGGTAAGTAGACCTTTATACGGTGCACGTTCATTAATCGCAATTGAAGTTAACAACGATGATTGGAACCAGCCACGATGTTGGTCTGAACCTTCAAGATATAAGTCTGCTGGATCTTGTAATTCTTCACGTTCACGTAATACTGCGTAATGCGTCGTACCAGAGTCAAACCAAACGTCAAGTGTATCGCGTACGGCATTGTACTGTTCAGCATCTGCGCCAATAAAATCGCTCGCATCACGGTTATACCAACCATCAATCCCTTCTTGTTCGATCAGTTGAGCGACTTCTTCGATCAATTCAGGCGTACGAGGATGCAAAGCATTGGTATCTTTGTGTACAAAGAATGGGATTGGCACACCCCAAGTCCGTTGACGTGAGATACACCAGTCAGGGCGTCCTTCAATCATCGATTGAATACGATTTTTACCCCAATCTGGGACAAACTCGATGTCATTTTCAATCGCATTCAAGGCTGTCTGACGTAAACCTTTAGCATCCATGCTGATAAACCATTGAGGTGTCGCACGGAAGATAATTGGGGTTTTATGACGCCAGCAGTGTGGATAGCTGTGTTTGATTGGCTGATGCGCCCATAGACGACCGACAGCACCCAAAGCTTCGATAATTTTTGGATTGGCTTTGTAAATATGCTCACCCGCAAAAATCGGTGCAGTTGGTAAATATACGCCATTACCACCGACAGGATTATCGACTTTTAGGTTGTACTGTAAGCCAACTTTATAGTCGTCCACACCGTGTCCAGGAGCGGTATGTACCGCACCTGTACCGCTGGTTGCGATAACGTGTTCACCTAAAATAACAGGCACTTGGCGATCAGTAATCAGAGGATGTTGTAATAAGACATTCTCGATTGCTGAACCTTTAAAATCAGCCAGTACCACTGGATTTTCAAGTTTATAGCGCTCAATTGCAGATTCAACCAGATCTTTGGCAAGAATAAAGTTTTGCTTGCCATGTTCAGTTGTCACTTGAACCAATTGATAGTCGATTTCAGCATGGAGTGCCACTGCTTGGTTGGCAGGTAGTGTCCAGGGTGTAGTTGTCCAGATCACGATGTCCGTCACATCTTGGACATTTACACCAAGACGGCTGCTTAAGTCTTTAAGGTCAACAACGGTGAAACCAACGTCAATTGCATCAGACTTTTTATCTTCATATTCAACTTCAGCTTCTGCGAGCGCAGAACCACAATCCAAGCACCAGTTCACAGGTTTTAAGCCGGGTTCGATATGACCTGCTTTGGCAATTGCGCCAAGCGAACGAACAATGTCTGCTTCTTGCTTAAAGTTCATGGTGAGGTAAGGATTATCCCAATCACCAAACACGCCCATGCGCACGAAGTCTTTTTTCTGTAATTCGACTTGGGTGTAGGCATATTCACGACACGCTTTACGGAAAGTTGAAGCATCGACTTTAACGCCCACTTTGCCGACTTTTTCTTCGACTTTCAGTTCGATTGGCAGACCGTGACAGTCCCAACCTGGTACGTATGGCGCATCGAAGCCATCCATAACACGGCTTTTAATAATAATGTCTTTGAGGACTTTATTGACTGCATGACCCAAATGGATTTGACCATTGGCATAAGGAGGGCCGTCATGAAGAACATATTTTTTCTTGCCAATACGCGATGCACGAATCTGCTGATAAATGTTGTCGGCATACCACTCTTCTAACCATTTGGCTTCACGCACAGCCAAATTTGCTTTCATGGCAAATTCAGTATCTGGCAAATTGAGTGTGGCTTTATAATCCACTGCATTTTCAGGAGTTTGCTTATCGCTCATGCAAGTTTTCTTCCAGTTTTATCAGTCTAAACTGACATGTATTACAAATGAAATTTAAATTTAAAAAGGAAATTCTGGTGTGCGTTCACGATAGTCTCGTAATTTTTGCACATCATCATCGATTCCAGCTTTGAGTGCTTCAAGCGAAGGATAATTCAGTTCACCATGTAGATAGTGAAGAAAAGTTACCCGCATCAATAAGCCATACAGATTAGCAGAAACATCAGGGAAATGTACCTCTAATCGCCATTCTGGCTGGTCTTGTTTGATGGCTGGGCGTGTCCCGACATGACCTGCACCAAACAAACTGTCAGCTTGATAGCCTGTTATCCCGTTGAGGGCAGGATCTGAATGTTTTACTTTTGCATTTAATGATGCATTTTCACAGACCACATCCACCGCATAAATCCCGTTTAAACAGGGTTTGTGACGGTTTAAACGCACATTAATGGTTGGAAAATCAAGGGTGCGACCAATCTGATCTCCATATTGCACTCGGCCTGTGATGCTATAAGGACGGCCCAAGAGTTTGGCTGCTAATGCCAGATCACCTTCTTGTAGAACCTGACGAATACGGGTTGAACTGACACGTTCACCATTTAAAGCGACGGTATTTAAATTGGTCACGTCAAAGCCATAATCGCGTAAAAATTCGCTGTTGCCTTGGCGGTCTTTGCCAAAATGAAAATCATCACCTAGCACTAAGCTTTGTGCATTGAGTTTTAATTTAAGTAGATCAGCAAATTCTGTGGCATTTAGACTTCTAAAATAATGGTCAAATTTCGCAACTGCAATGTAGTCCACACCGAGTTCAGTTAAATATTCTACTTTTTCACGTAATGAGCTAATGCGTGGCGGAGCATCATAACCTTTAAAAAATTCAAGTGGTTGCGGCTCAAAAATCATCACCAATGTTTTTAAGCCTTTGGCATCTGCCAATGTTTTGAGTTGGGCAATCATCGCTTGATGACCAAGATGGACACCATCAAAATTGCCAATCGTTACCGCAGTCGGCGGTAACTGAAAATCTGGCGATAATGCGTTGAGACGAAGCAACTTCATGGGCGTTAAATACAGTGATTTTGCAAAGGCTATATATTGCCATATTCTCAGCGTTTCGTCTTGTTGTTGTGTTTTTCATCAGTAAAAAATTCGGAGAAAGGCTTTTTAGGGTGATTGCTTAGCCCGCTTTATTCTGGTGGATAATTCGCTACACTACGCATTTTAAATTGTTGGGTGATCACGATGCAGTCTGATATTGCTTTAATCATGGCATTGCCGAATGAATCAAAGGGTCTGTTTGAGCAGGCAGGCATTCAGGTTCACTATAGTGGCATTGGCAAAATTAATGCAGCATTCAAGGCATTTGAGGTGATTCAAAAGACGGGATGCAAAACGCTGATCAATTTAGGCAGTGCAGGCAGTTCACATTTTGATGCTCACAGTCTGGTTGAAGTGATTACTTTTGTACAACGGGATATGGATGTCACCGCTGGCTTTGCCGTGGGCGTGACCCCAATGGATGAGGACATTCCTGCCGAAATCCATGTTCAGCCGCATTTTGAACATTTACCTAAAGGGATCTGTGGTACAGGTGACTCCTTTGAAACAGGACAGCCAAAAGTATCCTGTAATCTGGTGGACATGGAAGCCTATGCCCTCGCCAAAGTGTGCCAGAAGCTTGGGGTGCGTTTGATTTCAGTCAAATATATTACAGATGGTGCCAATGATACGGCTCATTTAGATTGGGAAGAGAATCTGCTGCTGGGGGCACAAAATTATTGGCGCTGTATCAGGCGCATTTTTAAATGCAATGGTTTAATACTGTGGTATGTAATTGGGTGGACTTATTTGTGGTGGGTGAGTTGTTGAAACTAAAGTGTTATTTTGTGTTGAGTTCGCATAATGCCCATTATGTTAAATAGTTCTCTTTTTAGATAAATATTCATGTTTTCAATACATGCTAATTAGAGATTTTTGATTCAAGCAATTCTATAAAATTTTAACTTATGTGTACTTACTTTTAACTTCGGTTATTTATGGAGGATTACCCAACAGTACCCACCAAATAGCCAGTAGTAGTAGTTTTTGGTCAAAAAATACGTGCATTTTATTTTTATTTGAGTAATGTGTTAATTATTGTAAATCAAGCAGAAGAAGTACTTCATGATTAACATTGAGCAGATGTCCATAGTTCTTGATACATTACCAGACCCTGCCTTTATCTTGTCCCGAAGTGGAAAGTACGTTGCGGTATTTGGTGGTCGGGATAAGCGCTATTATCACGATGGTTCCTGTCTCGTTGGTCTGCATATTTCGGATTTAATCAAGCCTGATAAGGCCAACTGGTTTCTTGAACAGATTGGCCGGACTCTGGAGTCAGGAGAACTAATCATCGAAGAGTACGAATTGAGCAACAGTGATGTAAAAGGTCTACCCGATCATGGTCCTGAAAAACCGATTTGGTTTGAAGGACGCATCCAGGCACTGAGTTTTTCTGTGGACGACGAAGATGTGGTGCTCTGGGTCGCAAGTAATATTTCAAAGCGACACGACCTGGAAATCAGACTGAGAGAACTAGGCGATACCGATCAGCTAACTGGCCTTTTCAACCGAAGAAAACTAGAGCATGAGTTGACGCTAGACTATGAGTCATACGTACGGTATTCAGTGCCAACTTCCATCTTGATGTTGGATCTTGATAACCTAAAAAAAATCAACGACGGCAAGGGGCATCACGTGGGCGATGAGGCGATTCGGGCAGTAGCTAACATTCTTCGCTCAACACTACGGAAGACTGATTGTGCCTGCCGCTTGGGTGGTGATGAGTTTGTTGTTGCCTTGCCCAATACTGAGCATGAGCAGGCAATTCAGTTTGCCAAGCGTATACATGACAGTTCCAAAAAAGAGTTAAGCCAGTTTTCAGTGGACAGTTCAGTTGTCACGGTTAGTATTGGGGTGACAGTTATAGTGCCGGAAGATCGTTCATACAAAGACACTATCAAACGAGCTGACCTAGCTCTATATGAAGCTAAAAATGCGGGGAAAGACAGAATTGTATCGGCCTGAGAGCGCTGTTACGAATAAGGACTTAAGTCAATGATATTCGATTCAAAAAAATCTTAGAGACCAAAAACGGTACTATTATTTCCATAATACTAACACACGGTTTTGATTATTTTCGGCTTTTGCATGAAGCTTTAAATATAGAGTTTCTCTAAGCTAAACAAATTTAAGTGACAATTCGGGTATGTGGTCGGCCTAATTCTTTAACTTTGTTTAAAGCTGCTATATGGATATTAAAAATTAAGTTTATCTAAAATTAACATAATACGGGTTATGCGAAAAATTACTTTAATTTTTCCTTTTATTATCAATGTTTTAAATAAATCTGTTTCAGTAAACAGCGCTATGGAACGGTTTTTCTTGATCTTTACGTTTCACGTATGTTTATTAATCAATTTTCTATATTTTTGATGAGCTTAATTGAATAATCGCCTTAATTATTTGGCAAGAAAAGCGACTCACAAAGTCGCTTTTCTTATGTATTTCAATTGGCTAAAATTAAAGCTTTTAACTAAAGAAAACTTAACGTGGCAACACACCATACAACATCATATGTATATGTGCTCAACCGTACGTTGAAACATACTACGGTTACGCAAAGTTTTACCTGTGACCATTTCATTTTGCGTCGAAAAATCAGCATAGTTTTGGGTGATTGCCCAGGATATTGAGAATCAACAATTCAGGGTCAATCTCTGCCGACAATTTACCTTGTTCTTGCCAAGTTTGAATCACCTTGGTTTTACGCTTAAATAGCTTTTTCACGGACCTTTCAGGATTACAGAATATGTGGCGCACTCTGAATGATTTCCAATGCAAATAAACGAGAAGCTTTTAGTTGATCTTTTGAAATTTCGATTTTTTGCATCAACAATGGGTTAGGCCTCAGTTGGCTCAAGTTCGACTTCCAATATCTGTAAGGGTGCCAGCCACTTTGCATTACGGTGGTGAGCACCAACATACAGCGACTCTTTGTTTTCATAATAATAAAAGATATTGGATTTATGCATATTTGCCAGTTGTGCAATTTCATCCAGACTTGCACCACTAAAGCCATAGACGGAAAAAACATCCAGGGCAGCATTCAGCAGTTGATTGCGCTTTTGTGTACTCTTTTTTCGTTCCATCGGCGAGCTTGATTCAAAAAATGTCATTGACATTGTAAGATAAATTGTCAGATTTGTGCAAAATAACCGCATTTTTTTATCGAAAAAGCATGGGTTGCTGAACCAGCAGTCACGATGTGTTTGATAATTATTGAAATCTAAAACAGGTGCGATATATTTTGTAAATAATTTCTCAGTCATTGTGGGAAATTGTCGAATGGTTGTTGTTCTTGATGTGTGGTTTTTGAGATGGGTAAAAGCGGTTTTAAGTGGCTAAAACCGCATCTAATACTTGCTGTTCCAACTGCGCAAATGCAATAGTTTTCTTACGTGGTCGTGGTAAATTCACTTGAAATTGATGTGCAATATGTCCTTGATCTAACAAAATAATTCGATCTGCCAATTGTACCGCTTCACTCACATCGTGTGTGACCAAAATTGCAGTAAAACCTTGTTCTTTCCAAAGGCGTTCAATCAAACTTTGCATTTCTAAACGTGTGAGAGCATCTAGCGCCCCTAAGGGTTCATCCAGTAATAAAATACGTGGTGCATGAGAAAGTGCTCTGGCTAATGCGGCACGTTGACGTTGACCTCCAGAGAGTTGAGTTGGCCACTGTGTGGATTTGTCTTTTAAGCCTACTTTTTCTAATAAATTTTCAGCAAGTAGGTGTTGATCTTTTGGTAAACCTAATTGCACGTTGTGTAAAATATTTTTCCACGGAAGTCAAGCGTGGATCTTGAAACATAACGCGAATATCATCGTTTGTGATGCCTTCACGAAAGTTTCTTGCGGATTGAAATTTAATCTCGCCATAGCTTGGTTTTTCAAGTTGGGCGATTAAGCGCAGTAGGGTGCTTTTACCACAACCACTGCGACCTACTATGGCGACAAATTCACCTGCTTGAATATTTAAGTCTAAGTCCTCAAGCACTTTGACTTCACCATAAAACTTATACAGTTGTTCAATCAGAATATTTGCACCATTGGCTGGGGCGTTTGTGGTATCTAGCTTAATAATGGGCTGGATGAAATTATTTTCATATAGGTTTAGATTGAGGTTGCTCATGTTTATTTTCCTTTTTTATTTTTGATAACCTGAATGCCAGCGTAATAAATAACGTTCCAGCAGTTGCGCAAAGACATCGGCCAGTTTCCCAGCAAGGCATACATCAGGATACCCACTAGCACGATATCGGTTTGTAAAAACTCCCGTGCATTCATGGTCATATAGCCAATGCCTGACTGGGCGGAAATGGTTTCAGCAACGATCAGCAATACCCACACCAAACCGAGAGAGAAACGTAGCCCCACTAAAATGGAGGGCATTGCGCCAGGTAAAATAATGTCTTTATACAGTTGCCAGCGGTTCAGCCCATAGCTTCTACCCATTTCAATCAGCTGCGGATCAACTGAACGGATGCCATGATAGGTATTGATATAGATCGGGAAAAACACCCCGACCGCCACTAGAAACAACTTGGCGGTTTCCATCAATGCCAAACCATAAGATCACCAGTGGAATCAGGGCAAGTGCAGGGATGTTGCGGATCATTTGCAGGGTGGTGTCCAGCAGCGTTGATGCAACACGGGATGAGCCATTCAACAAGCCGAGAACTAGCCCCAGCCCCCACCCACCAATAAGCCGAGTAAGCCCGTCCAGCACTGACCTTGACATGCTGCCAAAGCTCACCACTGATGAGCAGGTGCCAAAAGGCACTGACCACAGCAGTGGGGGCGGGCAGAACCCGACTTTGCAGTAAACTCCGTACTTGAGGCAATTTGCCAGATGACGATCAATAAGATCGGTAACAGCCACGGTAACAGGCCTTGCCGAGCTGCTGTGTTCCACGTGAAACATTGTTTAAGAAAACTTTGCACCATGCTGTCTCCTTGACCAGATTTTTTGCTTCCGTAGTCTCAGGGACGTAGTTGTTGGCAATGATTTCCCCAAATGGTCCTGTTAAGTGCGGTTGTGCCAGTTTCTTGCGTGTTTGCAGCGGCAAGAGTGGAAACACTAATTCCGCAAAACGAATCGATTCTTCCAGATGTGGATAGCCTGAGAAAATAAAGGTGTCAATGCCTAAATCCGCATACTCCTGAATCCTTGCAGCCACCGTTTCTGGGTCACCTACCAATGCCGTGCCTGCACCACCGCGAACCAGACCAATGCCTTGCCCAAAGATTCGGGGACACTTCAAGTTGATCTTTACGTCCACCATGGCCGCCATGCGTTGTTGGCCCACTGAATCCATTTGCGCAAATTTCTCTGTGCTGCGGGCAATCGTGGCATCATCCAGATACCGGATCAGTTCATCCGCCGCTCAGGCCTGTTCATTGGTTTCACGCACAATCGCTACGTAGGCGAATGCCGTAATTTAGGTCTTAGCCTATAGCGGCAGCCTTGGCACGTAAATATTGATTTTTTCCTTGACTGCGGCAGGTGGTTCACCCCAGGTTAAATAGGTATCAACCTGTTCTGCTGCCAGCTCAGTCGCCGCTTCGGATGAGCCACCAAACCATAACGGGGATGAGGCTGTTGTACGGGTGGATAGAGCAGCCTTTGGCATCATCGACGCTTAAGCGTTCGCCATGAAAAGTAAACGATTCACCTGTATGCGAACGGGTCAGGATTTCACGCCAGATTTTGACATATTCAGAAGCGGTCTGTAACGGGTACTGTGGTCTTCATACAGGCCATCGCCCTTGAGTTCCTGCTCATCTCCACCTGTGACAAGGTTGAGCAGGATACGTCCATTGGAAAGACGGTCGAAAGTCGCTGCCATGCGGGCGGCGAGCGCAGGCAGGCGTGGTAATGCCTAAGATGGAGGGCCACCAGCAAACCTAAGTTGTCTGGTGGCATCAATCAGGCTGGCAGCTGTAATCCATGGGTCTTCACAGGAACGGCCTGTTGGAATCAGTACGCCATCATAGCCCAGGTTGTCAACTGCCACTGCAATCTGTTTCATATAGGCATGATCGACCTGACGTGCGCCCTTGCCGGTGCCTAAGTAACGGCTGTCACCGTGAGTGGGGATAAACCAGAAAATATTCATGTCGATGTTCCTTGTGAAGAATGAGATCATGTGAATGAGACAGATTGCATCGTGTTTTAGATTGCAATCTGCATCGGGGATAAAGCACTTTGATTGATCACAATCAAAACCGATGAGAAATTACCTAAAGTAGACTCTCAATTATTGAACTTGGTTTTTTAATACAGCATCTGCAATGACCAATTGCTTTGGAATTAATTTTTGAGCAAAAAAGGCATCAGCTACGTACTGCTGTTCTTTTTCGACTTTTTCAGAAATTGGCTGAACGCCAAAACCCATGCGAGAAATTGAAGTTTTTAAAACATCGAGTTCAAGTGCAGTTGGTTTTTCGAGTAATTTTGCAGCATCATCAGGATGGGTCTTTACCCAATCTGTGGTTTGATTCAATGTTGTTACCAGTGTTTTTAGAACTTCGGGATGTCCTTCCGCAAACTTACGATCAGCTAAATAGAATTGATGATTGCTGACCAAATGCTCGCCGTTTGCGATCACACGTGCATGGATTTGGTGCTCTGCTGCTGCGAAGAATGGATCCCATATCACCCAAGCATCGACTGCGCCTTTTTCAAATGCTGCGCGAGCATCTGATGGTGGTAAATAAACAGGCTGAATATCGTTTAAAGTTAAATTATTGGCTTCTAGTAATTTCAATAAAAGATAATGAACGTTTGAGCCTTTGTTCAATGCAATACGTTTACCTTTCAGGTCTTGTACAGATTGTATTGGTGAATCTTTTTGAACGATTAAGGCTTCTGCGGTAGGTGCTGGTGGCTGATTTGCAACATAGACCAAGTTAGGATTTGCTGCTTGGGCAAAGATAGGAGGCGCTTCACCGGCCTCACCAAATACCACACTACCTACATTTAGGCCTTCTAAAAGTTGGGGACCGGCTGGAAATTCAACCCATTTTACATGGACGCCCTGAGCAGCAAGATTCTTTTCTAATTCACCTTTTGCTTTGACAATCGGCAAAATGCCATACTTTTGAAAGCCGATATTTAATGTGGTGGTTTCTTGTTTTGGTGTTGCTTGCTGTTCAGGTTTTTTTGCACAACCTGCAACGCCCATTACGCCAGCAATAGTTGCTGCGATGATGGTTGAAGTTGCCCATGAGCGATTGATAAAAATAGTCATGTTGATTGTGCTCCCCAGAAAATTACAAGATCTAAATAAGTTGAGCAATTAAGCTAAAACTTTTTTTAATGCATAAAAAATAAATAATTGGGCTTTGCTTATGATGAAAAGTGCAAAATAGAAAAATAGATAATGTTATTGAGAAGATGAATAAGCATTGAAATTTAATTAGTACTTAAGTTTCTGTTTTATATTTTTATTTTTAAAAATTCAGTGCGCTTATTTTTCTAATGAGCTGAATAAAAATAGAAAAGAAAGAAGTCAAAAGATATCTTTATCAGAAATAAAGATATCTTCAGGTCAAATATAATTAGAACAAAACTTTTTTGAAGACTAAGGAATTACGCTGATAATTGTAGAGCGCTTGTCGAGCATTCGGTAAATCATCAACACTTGCTGGGCTGAAACCCTGCTCTAAAAACCAATGTGCGGTACGGGTCGTGAGAACAAACAGTTGTTGAATACCTTGTTGTTTTGCTTTGGTTTCCAAAAATTGCAAAATTTGGCTACCACGATTCGATTTACGATAACTTGAATCGACAGCGACACAGGCAATTTCAGCGGATTTAATTTCACCTGATTCAGCAGGAATAGGATAGAGCGCTGCACAGGCTAAGATCATGCCATCTCGTTCAATCACCGCGAACTGTTCTATTTCACTTTCAAGACGTTCACGTGAACGATAGACTAAAATACCTTCCTGTTCGAGTGGACGTAATAAGTTGATTAAACCGCCGACATCATGAATATTGGCAATGCGTACTTCTTCATAGTGGGCATCTGTGATTAAAGTGCCAATCCCGTCGCGTGTAAATAGTTCTTCAATCAAAGCACCATCATAAGTATATGAAATGAGGTGAACACGATGCACCCCAGATAATGAAGCTTGTTGAGCTTGTTTGAGGTGTAAGGCGAATTCTGGATATTGTGTTTGGTATTGTTGAATATAAGGTTCAAGTTGATACGAGCTTAATTCACGTAATAATTGTTGTTGCTCGTTCATTAATCCTTGTTTTTCACCCAAGAAAATCAATTTATCGGCTTGTAATGCAGTTGCTGTTTTAGTCGCAACTTCTTCCGCCAATAAGTTAAATACTTCTCCAGTGGTTGAGTAACCTGTAGGCCCTAGTAACACAATATTATGATTATCTAAGTGACGTTGAATCGCATCGGTATCAATTGAACGGACTTCACCTGTGAGCTGAAAATCAACTCCATCCCGAATGCCATAGGGTTTAGCTGTTACAAAGTTACCCGAAACGACATCAATGCGGGCACCATACATGGGTGAATTTGCTAAGCCCATTGATAGAAGAGCTTCAATTTCTAAACGAATCGATCCAACTGCATTCATGATACTACGTAGTGATGCACGAGTTGTCACACGACGACTTTGATGAAAAGGCGTTTCAATTTGGCTTTCACGTAGATTTTGATTGATTTGTGGGCGTGCGCCATGCACCAAAATCAAACGAATCCCTAAAGAATGCAATAGGGCAATATCATGAATAATATGCTGAAAGTTTTGGTGTAAGACGGCCTCACCACCAAACATAAGCACAAAAGTTTTATCACGATGGGCATTAATATATGGTGCTGAGTGGCGAAACCAATGCACATAATCTTGCGTTGTGCTATGTGAAGTTTCAGTCATTTGGTTCGCCATGTTCATCTCAGATATACATCAATTTATCTGATTCTAACGAAAAAAATAAAAAGATAAATCTATTCCTAAAACAACGCTTCAACTTTGTACAGTCATCGTCCGAGAATATGTTTAGAACCCCATGATTCGGATAATACTATTATCATCAGAGTTGACTAAAATAAAATCATTATTGATTTTATACCATTGCTCATTACGACCAGGGCGTGGGAGATTATTATATTTATAATCAACTTTGTAGCCGTTTCCGCGATAATGCTGTGGCATGACGTAACCTGCTTGCCAGCGATGTTGTTTTAAACGCTCAACACCACGTTCTTCACGCATACGACGTTCACGCATACGGTTTTCATCATCTGGACGATCAAAGTTACGACCTTGCCAGCCCCCACCGCGTGAGTCATCATCACGATCAAAATGTGGACCTGCAAAACTACCCATACTACTCAATAGGGTTGTTGAACCTAAAACCAAGATAATGAAAAATTTTTTCATGATGCACCTTATGGACTTCGGATGTCTCTCATGTGAAAACTGTACCTTAAAAATGCAGAGAAACTGTGAAGATCAATTCATTATTCCATTAAAAAGATGGAGATCCTTAAGCAATTTCTCTAGAAAAGTATCATCGAAGCCCGTATTTAATATAGTTTAAATTTATTATATTCAATTGGTTAAGATTGAGCGTCAATACTTTGTCCATTCATATCTAAACTATCATCACCCATCAAATAAAGATAAGCAGGCATAATACTATCCGGCGTTGGAAGGATTTTTGGATCTTCTTCTGGGTAAGCCTTCGCACGCATCGCTGTACGGGTACCGCCTGGATTAATGCAGTTAAAACGAATATTCGGATAGGTGTTTTCTGCTGCAAAAATCTTACTCATTGCTTCGGTTGCAACTTTAGAAGCAGAGTATGCTCCCCATAAAGCACGAGCTTCACGACCTACACTCGAACTGGTAAATACCACCGAAGCATGTTCAGATTTTTCAAGCAGTGGTAATAATGCTTGAGTTAACGCGAAAGGTGCACGTAAATTTACGGCCATGACATCGTCCCAAACATCAACAGGGTAATCCGCTAGTTCAACTCGATCACCTAACATGCCCGCATTATGTAAAATTCCATCCAAGCGACCAAATTGTTGCTCAAGCGTATCGACAAGAAGCTCATAGTCATGACTGGATGCAGTTGAAAGCTGTAATGGCAATATTGCAGGCTGTGGTGCACCTAAACCTTCAATTTCATCATAAATGACTTCAAGTTTATTCAGGCTACGTCCATGCAAAACCACAGTTGCACCATGAAGGGCATAACTAAGAGCAGCAGCTCGACCAATTCCATCACCTGCGCCCGTGATGAGAATGATACGATCTTTGAGTAGATCTGGACGAGGTTGATATTCTGAATATTTCATTGTTATGCCTCCTAGTTCTTATGTTGAATGTTTAGCTCATCATACCCTGATTTTCTGATAAAGCAGAGATTTTCTGTTTGAGCAGTTGATGTAACTCAGTCACAGTTTGGATAATTGCATCTGCTTGCCAAGCGTTCAGATCATCACGAGATTCTATTGGTAAATACCCGTAAGCCGCCAAAATGGTATACATCTCTGCATTTCGACCTGCATCAATATCACGTGGGTGATCCCCCACATAGATAATGTCTTTGGCATCCAGATTCAACTGTTTCGCCGCTAGATACATCGGTTCAGGATCGGGTTTGGTATGCGTGACATCTTCAGGGCAAACCAAAACTGCACAGCGTTCAGTTAAATTTAATTCAGCCAATAATGATTCACTTAAACCACGTGGTTTATTGGTGACAATTCCCCAAGGAATCTGGTTTGCCTCAAGTTCTTCGAGCAGAGGATACATCCCAACAAATAAATCCGTATCCACCACAATATTGTCACCGTATACATCTAAAAAGCGCTGGCGATGGGCGAGAAAGATGGGATCGGTCACATCCAATTCTGGATACACCAATTTGACCATTGCCCGTGCGCCTTCAGACACTTGAGTGCGAATGGTTGCTGCATCAACAACAGGACGTTGTTCATCACGGCACATTTGTTGAATGATGCGAATAAAATCTGCAGCAGTGTCGATCAAAGTACCATCAAGATCAAATAAAACGGCTTTCATTAGGCACCTGTATTTGTGGTATGAACCATATAATTCACATCTACATTGGGTGCTAACCAATAATGCTTAGTGATAGGGTTGTAATGTAAGCCTGTCATTTCTTTTAGACTCAAGCCTGCGTTACGAATATCATGCGCCATTTCTGAAGGACGGATAAATTTATGATAATCATGCGTGCCTTTTGGTAACAAACGTAGGACATATTCTGCGCCAATAATTGCGAATAAATAGGATTTTGGATTGCGATTAATGGTCGAAAAGAAGACGTGTCCACCTGGTTTAACCAGTGTTTGACAGGCTTTGACAATTGAGGCTGGATCAGGAACGTGCTCCATCATTTCCATACAAGTCACTACGTCATATTGTCCTGCTTGTTGTTGCGCCAACTCCTCAACTGGGATTTGACGATATTCAATATTTTGCACATTGTCTTGCTGTGCGTGTAAACGTCCTACAGCCAGCGGTGCTTCACCCATGTCGATCCCTAAAACATCAGCGCCACGACGAGCCATACTTTCTGCCAAAATACCGCCACCACAGCCAACATCAAGCACTTTCTTACCTGCCAGTCCACCAACACGCTCATCAATCCAGTTTAAGCGTAACGGGTTGATTTGATGAAGTGGGCGGAACTCAGAATGTTGATCCCACCATTTAGCAGCCAATGCTTCAAATTTTGCGATTTCTTGTGGGTCAACATTCAATTGTGACATGGAAATACCTCTATATTAGGATGATTATTTCGGTTTAATCTGTTGTTAGTGTAGCGCTTCTTGAAAAAAAAGCGATAAATCCAATAAAAAACTTCACACAAGCAAAACGAATTAGTCGTGTTTGATTTATATTTAGCATATAAACTTACGAAAAATGCTTAGAGGAAAAGCAAACTCAATGAAAAAGTTAGTATTAGGTGGTTTAAGTGCAGTTGTAATGGCATTTTCGATGAATGCAATGGCTGCTGATTTTGTTGCTGGTAAAGACTATACCGTGGTTGCCAATCCGGGTAAAACAGCTGCGCCAGCGGGAAAAATTGAAGTACGTGAATTCTTTTGGTACGGTTGCCCGCACTGCTTTAAGCTTGAACCACATATGCAAACGTGGTTAAAGAAAATTCCAAAAGATGTGTATTTCCTGCGTACCCCAGCGGCAATGAACAAGGTGTGGGAACAGGGTGCTCGTGGTTATTATGTGTCTGAGGCACTAGGTGTACGTAAGAAAACCCATATTCCATTGTTCCATGCCATCCATGACGGCGGACAACAAATTTTTGATCAAG
>JAXMGF010000041.1:0-15103 GCA_046347365.1 Acinetobacter sp.
CACCAGCATATCCATAATCGCCAGTCTGACCACACCATTCAGTTTATGTTGTGGAATACCCACTTCCCTTGCCTTTTTAAAGGCGTAGAGTGTCAGGACAAAACCTGCAATATCGCCTGCGAAAGGAATGGTACTCAGTGCGGCATCAGCCCCCACGCCCTGCTTGGTAAATGGAATTCTGACCAGACTATCCATAGTGTTGGCGAATTTTGCCAGATCACGTTCCACCGCAATCGCCTGCTGCTGGGTTAATTTTTTTTGTGTTGGACCAGTCATTCACTCAACCTAAAAACGTTGTTTATGCTTGAGAATAAAGTAGTTTTTAGGCTTTGTCGGTACAATTATTATTACAGCTCAGAATAAAATCATTGAAGCAATTAATAATTCAGGTCTATGAGCTTAACTCATAGACCTGATCATTCATTTGCACTGAATTTTAAAGATTGTCTTATTCAGTGGTTTCCAGTTTGTGTTTAGGTTTAAACATATTGGCAACCAGTACAAACATAAATGGAATAAAGATCAGCACCAGCACCGTCCCAAAAATCACTCCACCCAAAACACTGATCCCAATTTCCTGACGGCTGACAGCACCTGCCCCAGAAGCAAACACCAAAGGAATCACGCCCGCCCCGAAGGCAAAAGATGTCATTAGAATCGGGCGTAAACGCAAGCCTGCACCCTGTAATGCCGCCTGAATGGCATTTTTCCCCTGTGCCTGCGCCATTGCCGCAAACTCAACAATCAGGATCGCATTTTTACAGGACAAACCAATGGTGGTGAGCAAGGCAATCTGGAAATACACATCATTCGGTAAACCAAAAGTATGTGCAAAGATAATACTGCCTCCAATCCCCAGAGGAATTGCAGTCATCACTGCCATTGGGATACGCAAACTTTCATATAAGGCGGCCAAGCATACGAAAATAAATGCAATCGAGATTAAATACAGCCAGATGGCCTGATTGGTTGATTGCTTTTCCTGATAGGAAAGTCCTGTCCACAATAATCCCAACCCCTGCTGCTGGCCCACCAACTGCTCAATATCGTTCATGGCCTGCCCAGAGGATTGGCCACTGCCCACATTGGCTTGTAGTTGCAGGGCGCTATAGCCCATATAACGCTGCACAATACTTGGATTACCAGCCCAAGTGGTATTTGAGAAAGAGCTGAATGGCACCATCTGGTTTTGACTGTTGCGGACTGACCATTGATATAAATCTTCTGGTTTGGAACGAAACGGCGCATCACCCTGTAGAATCACCTGCTTAATCCGTCCCCGATCAATAAAGTCATTGACATAGGTTCCACCCCATGCCGTTGACAAGGTGCTGTTGATATCATTCAAATTCAGACCATTGACCAACGCCTGTTTATGGTCAATCTTCACATTCAGGGTGGTTTTACTGTCGGTTGACTGTTTGTCCAGATTTTCAAAGCTCGAAAATTTCTGACCGAGCTGCTGTAGCTGTTTAAAGCTTTGATCAAGGAATTGGTCGCCCTGACCATTCAGGTCCTGAATCCAGAAATCAAGTCCATCGGTTGAACCCAGACCATTTACCGAAGCAGGTAAGCTCACATTAATCTGGGCATTGGGAAATTGGCTAAAATATTTAAGTGCACGCTTACGAATGGCTTCGGCGGAATTTTTCTGTCCTGTGCGTTCATCCCAATGATTCAGTGCAATAAAACCCTGCCCTAAGTTTTGCCCTGTACCTGAGTTATTGCGTCCATAACGAATCAGTACCAGCTTGACGTTGTGTTGTTCATGCTGGAGAAAATATTGTCGAATTGACTCACCCACTTCCTGACTTTTGGACAGTGGTGCGCTATCCACCAGCCTAAATTGCACACTTAAGATTCCTTGATCCTCTTTCGGCAAGAAACTGCTTTGCAAGCCTTTATAGAACAGGGCAAATACCGCAATCAATGCAATAAACACCACCAGAACAGGGGCTTTATAGCGCAATGTGGTCTGGACTAAATTCAGGTATTTGGTTTTTAAACTTTCAATCCCGTTATTGAAGTGAACAGCCCATTTTTTAGGTTGATGGTTCGGTTTTAGAATCAAGGCACACAATGCAGGCGTCAGTACCAAAGCCACCAACAGTGACAATATCATGGCAGCAACCAGGGTAATGGAGAACTGGCGATAGATCACGCCAATTGAACCTGCAAAGAAAGACATTGGAATAAAGACCGCAGTCAGCACCAACGTAATCCCAATCAGTGCACCACTAATTTCCTGCATTGATTCAGTGGCAGCCTGTTTGGGAGAGAGATGCTGCTCATGCATCAATCTTTCCACGTTTTCCACCACCACAATGGCATCATCCACCAGCAGACCAATCGCAAGGACCAAAGCAAATAAGGTTAAAGTATTGATACTAAACCCAAGCAGCTCCAGCACAGCAAAAGTCCCCAGAATCACAATCGGTACTGTAATCGCTGGAATCAGTGTGGCACGCCAGCTTTGCAGAAACAGGAACATCACCAGAATCACCAGACCAATAGCCTCAACCAGTGTCTTGACCACTTCCTTGATAGATTCCTGCACAAAAGGCGTGTTGTCTCGTGGATAAACGATTTTATAGCCAGCAGGCAGTTGGCTGGATAACTCATCCAGCGTCTGATGAATCAGTTTAGAGGTCTGGATGGCATTGGCACCCGAAGACAGCGAAATGCCCAAACCTGCTGCTGGATAACCATTAATAGTGTTAAAAGACTGGTAATTTTCTGCTCCAAGTTCAATACGGGCAATGTCCTTAAGTAAAACGAAACTGCCTGAGACATTGGATTTCACCACGATTTGCTCAAAGTCCTGAATGGTTTTTAATCGGGAGCCTGAAGTCACCTTTGCATTGAGATATTGTCCATCCACCACAGGCAGGTCACCAATCGCACCTGCGGCAACCTGCGTATTTTGAGTGCTAATCGCTGCAACAATGTCATTGGGGATCAGGTGGTACTGGATCAGTTTATTGGGGTCCAGCCAAATTCGCATGGCATACTGTGAACCAAACACATCGGTTTCACCCACCCCATCAATACGATTTAAATTATCCAGTACATGGGTTGAAAGATAATCGGATAAGGCGATGTTGGTTGATTTTCCTGTACTGTCATACAACCCCACCACCATGAAAATATCGCCAAGTGACTTACTGACATTGACGCCCTGACGCTGTACGGCATCGGGTAAACGTCGAATCACACCACTGATTTTATTTTGGACCTGAACCTGTGCGGTATCTGGATTGGTGCCATTTTCAAAACTGATGGTAATACGGCTACGGCCTGAAGCATCACTGGTTGAACTAAAATACAGTAAATGATCCAATCCCTGTATTTGCTGCTCCAACACCTGAGTGACGCTCTGTTCAACAGTTTTGGCATCTGCGCCACTATAGTTTGTTGAGACGGTAATTTTAGGCGGTGCAATATCAGGATAACGTTCCACAGGTAAGTTGAGAATCGCGAGTATCCCTAAAGCCATGACGATAATGGCAAGTACACCTGCAAAAATGGGTCGCTCAATAAAAAACTTAGATAGCACGGCTGTTCATTCCATGGTTGAAACAGTCAATTTTTCAAAAACATAAACAAATATGGTGACTTTCAGCATATGATCATTACCGAGCTTTCCAGCAAACACCATCTCTATTAACATATCATTGCAAAAAGCGAAAATTGCGGAGAAATAATGGATTTTGGAGACTTAAGGGAAATAATTTTAATGTTCATTCCCATTAGAAATTAAGCTGGGCTAATCAATTTAATTTGCTGTGCAATCAAACACTTCCCAATTTTGAATTGACACATCCTCCACTTAAACCGATATTAGCACGCTTGTTACTCTCTCCCACTGCATTAGAACCATATGAAAGCCAGCTTAAAAAATTTTAAGATTTTGCTGCTTATCGTGCTGCCTGCATTCATCACGGGTGGTCTGTTGAGTTTTGCTGGAAATTTAACCGATGGTTTACGACTGGGCTTCCTATCCTTGCCTGGTGTTGTTTTCACGTATCTTGCGATTACGCGTCATAAAAATTACTGGTATATCCTGTCTATCCTCTGGTGGCTGGTTGCATGGATAGATGCCTTGCTACGCTCAAGTACATGGTTTTTATTCAACAGTGATAATGAAGCCTATTTTATTATCGAGGCAGTTGCCAACACCAACAAGCAGGAAATTGTGGAGTTTTTTCAGCTTCATCTCGCCTTGCTGGCTGCTGTCCTGTTCAGTCTTGTGGTGTTGCTTGGCATTTATAGCTATGCTGTTTTTAAATTAGTTAAACCTTTACATTTTAGCCAGCTCTGGAATAGTCGCATCTATCGGGGTTGCATCATTTTTCTGATGTTGTTAACTGTAACCAGTTATTTAATGAAGCCCTCGCGCAAAGTTCATCCTGTGGTATTTTGGCAAGACTATCATGCCAAAATCCAGAATTTTAAAGACAGAATCAAGCAACATAAAGCTGTACATCAGCAATGGGATCTCAGCGCAAAACAAAATCTGGTCTTAACAGATCAGGCAAAGGGCAAACAAACCCATGTGCTGGTACTTTCAGAAAGTATCACCAGCCTGAATTATGGTGTATGTGGCTATCCACGAGATACCACACCAGAACTCACTAAACAACTGGACCAGCTTAAGGTTTTTTGTAACGCCTTTTCACCTGCTCCATCCACCATCAATGCCTTACGGGTTTTATTGACGAAAAGTCCCGCATCGGAACATGATAAATACTCCCCTGAGAGTGTGCTGGCCTATGCCCGAGCGGCAGGCTATAAAATTTACTGGATCAGCAATCAGGACGATGTTTATCTCTCCTCCCTTTTTAGCTCCTATACAGATAAAGCCATTTATAAAAACAGGCGTTCAGGGCGTAGCAGCAGTTCTCTGGATGAAAACCTGCTCTCTGATTATCAGCAGGCACTGGCTGACCCTGAACCGAAAAAATTGATTATCCTGCATTTGATTGGTGCCCATCCAAACTATCAGGAACGTTATCCAGCAGCCTTTAACCGCTTTACCAGTGCCAGTAATGATGCGGTAGAAACTGACCTTAAAAACAGGAATATTGATCCGTGGATTCGTTCGCTACGCAACGATTATGACAATGCCGTGTTATATGAAGATTCCTTGCTGGCCAGATTTCTGGATGAGTTGCAGGCCGATCATGTACCCGACTTCAGGTCATTCATAGTGGTGTCGGACCATGGCAATGAAGTTGGGCATGAAATCGACCACGCAGGTCACAGCCCAAATACCAAAGCAGGTTATCAGGTTCCCGTGATTATGTGGTATGACCATATTCCTTCAACGGGTGTGGATAAAACCAGAACACTGAACACCGCAGAACTAGACGATAATCTGATGCATATCATGGGGCTTAAAGAAAAGTCAGCATCAAAACGGACGTACTGGCTGGATGACAATTATCAGTTTAGCCCTGAAGAAAATTGGCCTTATTGGAAACATAAGTCATAACACACTGAATATCCAGTTTGACCATAGATTAAAACTGGATTTTTTATGGAACAGTTCCTTGTAGATAAACATAACCACATAGACAATATCCACAAACACCCACAACACCCAGGTCGCAATATGCTTACGGCTGGTTCAGTAGGTTGCCAGCAGCCTAACTGGATGGCATTATTATGGAAAAATTCTCATTTTAAGCAATCATAAATTCTTTACAGACCACGCAGGTGCAACCGACTGTAGTTCCTGCCCACCCTCGCTTTGCTACAGTCGGTCAATTCGATGCTGATCACAATCCTTACCCCTGTATTGGCCACCTTTTGGGGTGTATTTTTTAACCATGAATCTCTTAGCTCACACTTGATTATAGGTTTAATTTTTTTATGCCTAGGCCTGTCTCTATATGCCTATCGCAACAAAGCCCGTGTGTTGTAACGATTAAAACTGATAGGTCAGCCAAAATGATCTATCAGTGGATGGTATCCATTGATGAGCCACGTTAAACTATAGCCACTCACATTGTGAACTCCCAAAGATTTGCTCAAGGATGAAAAAAATCGATGCGTACCTACCTTTTATGGCTATGGTTTGGCTTAGTTCTGGCATTACAAGGTTGTATGCATGCCGCTGTTCAACCTATCCCTACTCAAGTCAAGGCCAGTGAATTAAAACAGCGTTATTATCAGGCAAAAACCATCGCTCCTGATGGCACGGTACTGGCGTTTACTGTTTATCAGCCACATTTAAAGATCGGCCAAACTGCGCCTTTGTTATTGCATACGCATGGTTTTGGCTTGTCCCGTATGAAACGCCCTAGCCTGAGCCTGTATGGTTTTCTGCTACCGACTGGACAAGTGGCAAAAAAAGCCTGGCAAAATGGTTATTGGGTGATTAGTTATGACCAGCGTGGGCATGGCAATAGTCAGGGTAAAATTCGCCTTGCCGATCCTGAAAAGGAAGCTCAGGACGTGATCAGCATTATGAACTGGGCTGAACAGAATCTTCCTCAATTGGCAAAAAATCAGAACGGTGTCCGTGCAGGTATGATTGGTGAGTCCTATGCGGGTGGCATACAGTATCTGGTTTCCGCTTTAGATCCCCGTCTACAGGCGATTGTACCGATCACAACATGGTATGACATTATGAATAGCCTTGCCCCAAATGGCATTCCCAAAACTAACTGGATTACATTCCTGAACCTGATTGGTGACTGGTGGAACTGGAACAAGTTTCATCCTGAACTCAAGCAGGCCTATGTCGATACCCAGCAAGGTCAATTAAAGGATTCTACCTATAACTTCCTTAAAACCCATCAGGCCAGCTGGTTTTGTGAACATGCCCAGGCACCAAAAGCAGATGCCCTGATTATTCAGGGATTTCGGGATGTATTGTTTCCATTTAATGAGGGAGTCAAAGCTGCACAATGTATTCAGCATGCCCAGCATGAGGTACATTTAATCGGTGTTCAAGGTGGTCATTTACAGCCTTTTGCCCAACATTCACCATTGGGCAATACACCATTTTGGTATATTGGCAAGTCAGTCAGTTGTGGCAATAAACAACACTATAATTTGCAAGATACGATCATGGCATGGTTTAACCAGAAACTTAAAGATCAGGCATCTATTACATTGCCAGAATTATGTATTGACCATAGTCCGGTAAATCATCTGAGTGACCTAAAGCCAATGAACCCCTACACACTGAGCAAAACATGGATTGCTCCCACAGCAAAGCAGGCGGTATTTATTCCAATTCATCGTGCAACTCAAACCAGCTATATGGTGGGTTCACCACAGTTGACCCTCAACATTGAGCCAAAGTCTGGACAAATTGATCCAACACTGTTTATTTCGGTGGCAATAAAGTCAGCGAAAACAGGAAAATATAAAATTCTCAATGAACAGACTGCACCATTCAATCCAGCCAAAAAACGTCTTTATGATCAGGTGACGCTAGGCGCATCACAACAAGCTGGAGAAAGCCAAAGCATTGAGCTTCCTAGTGTCAATGCCAAATTAAACCCCGATGATACTTTGGGTTTACTCATCAACAGTGAAAGTGTGTATTATCAAAAAATCAAACAACCTAAAATTGAGGCAGAGATTTCAGGGCAAATTGTTTTACCCAAACTTTGGAGTGAAACAGCTCAATAATTATTTTTTAAAGAGAAATCTTAGCTCGGGAGTGCAGCTTACCACTCCCGATTGGCAATCAACTCTTCCATTTCAATCTCCAAATATCCCGCCTCCTGCACAATCATCATCATGGCTTCGGCAATATAATCGGCTGCTGTATCATCCAGACTTGAGTCAAGGTCTTCAAACTGCGGTTTCATTTCGTTAATTTCAATCAGGGTTTGATGTGCGAAACGATAAATATCCGACTCAGATATGCCTGAACTTGCTACTTTTTTTGAGAACTGCTGAATATGCTGTTTGACTTCGGCCACCAGAATATCGGGATAATATTCATCGTCAAACATGGGGAGGAGTAAATCTTCAAACATACACAATAAGATGCCAATAAAACGCCATGCTTATAGCATAATCTGCTGCAAATCACGAGATTTAGGCAATAAAAAAGCGGTTTTTCCGACCGCTTTTCATCAATTTAATCTCTAGTCCTTTTTAGCACTGAGATTTTTTGCGATTTTTGCCAATTCAACAAATTCCTCTCGCATTAAATAAGGATCGGGTTTGGCTGACTGCTGCGCCAGTTGAATAATCTGATCCCAGCCCATTGCACCATTATATTCTCCACCTTTTAACTGCTGGGCATAGGAAGCTACTGCAATCGCAAAACGGGTATCGTTACTGGCTTGAGATAAAGATTTACTGCCTGCTGACACAGGCTGATTCAATAAAATACTTTTATCCTGATTCGGTAATTTATAACGCACATTGACAAAAGCATATTCCGAGGTATTTCCTGCACTGGTTTTTGTCGGGGTTTGGTAGCGTGAATCATTGAGCCAGCCTTGCTGCCCGACTGGAATGATCTCATAAATGGCAGTGACATTATGCCCCGCCCCAATATCACCTGCATCAACCTTGTCGTTATTAAAATCTTCCTGTTTCAGCATCCGATTTTCATAGCCGACCAAACGGTATTCTTTTACAGTCGCTGGATTAAACTCGACCTGAATCTTGACATCCTGCGCTACTGTCGCAAGTGTGGATGAAAGCTGACGCTGCACCACTTTCTTGGCTTCATTCTTATTGTCGATATAACTGTAATTACCATCACCCGCATCGGCAAGCTGCTCCATCAACTGTTCATTATAGTTGCCTGTGCCGAAACCCAACGTGGTGAGTGAAATACCACTTTTGCGCTTTTCCGCCACCATGCCTTTTAGGGTACTAAAATCGGTGATCCCGACATTAAAGTCACCATCCGTTGCCAGCAAAATCCGATTGATGCCATTTTTCAGCATGGCTTTTTCTGCCTGTTGATAGGCCAGTTGAATCGCCTGCTCGCCTGCGGTTGCACCACTCGCCTGCAAGGCATCAATCACACGTAGAATCTTGTCTTTTTGATCACCAGATGTCGGCTCCAGAACCAGTTTCTCACCACTGGCATAGGTAATAATCGTTACCTTATCTTGTGGACGCAATTGCTCAGTCAATAAACGTAGAGTTTGCTTAACCAAAGGTAATTTATCTGGGGCATCCATACTGCCTGAGACATCAACAAGGAAAACCAGATTGGCTGGTGGTAACTGTTTGGTTGCCAAGTCTTTGGCTTGAATCCCGATTTTGATCAGTTTGGCATTTTCTTTCCACGGTGAATCAACAATTTCAGTCATGACCGAGAATGGGTGAATGCTGTTTGGCTGTGGATATTGATAATCAAAGTAGTTAATCATTTCCTCAGCACGAACCGCATCGACTGGTGGCAAACGCCCATCATTGAGGAAACGGCGGGTATTGCTATAACTGCCTGTATCGACATCAATGCTAAAGGTTGAAACTGCCTGATCTGCAACCCGATGCACAGGATTCACATCATTTTTCTGATATTTTTCGGTGTTTTGTTGCAAACGCTGGCGTTCCATTGCAGGTGCGGGCATGGCTGCAATTGCCAATACAGGACGTGGTGCAACCATACGTTTCATATTTGCGGCCATCGCGCGATCATGGGCTTCTATTGCAACTTCACGATGCTGTGATTCAACTGATTGACAAGCGGCAATCATGCTGCCAAGTACGGTTAAAGCAAATATTTTTGCAAGATGATGCATTTTTCATTTCCCCAATTTTATTTATCTTTTCAAATGTATGGCTAGATCAAAATCATTAATTTCTAGAGATCGACATAATTATTCAATCGCATAATTAATGGTCACCACCACACGGGCAATTTTATTAATGGTAGCTTTATCATAGGCTCCACCATAATCACTATCTTCATCCGAACCACTTTCAGGCAAAATATAAAATGCACCCTGACTGGCTGAACGCATGCTACCCACTTTCGCACCACCGACCTTGGCAAATTCATTGGCACGGCTATAGGCATTTTTGGTGGCATTGGCAATCAATGACATTTTAATTTCTTCTAAATTAGACACCAGATAATCAGGTTTTTGGGCAATTGCAATGCCTTTTTCATCCAGCAAATACGCATCTTTGGCTGCCTTTTCAATCTTTTGAATATCACGACTGTTGATCACCAAAGACTGCATTGCAATATAGCCTTTAAACTCACGTCGGGTTCGTCCCTCATCCGTCTCCACCTCTTCATAATAAGACTGGGAACTCTTATTACCCAATTGCATATCAGCGGCTTTAAACCCATGCTCAACAAAGAAACCCTGCAAGGTTTTCATTTGCTGATCAAGTAACTGATAGGCCTGTGGAATACTTTCTGAAGTGTGGCTGGTTTGCAGGTTAATTTCCCAACGGGCCGAATCTGCCTGAATCGGTTTTTCTGCCAATCCCTTGACGGTAATTGAATTACTGCTGTTATTAAACTGCTTCACGGCATAGCCAATCACCGCAGCCGAAACAATAAATCCTAGACTGAGAATGAGTGCAAACACCCACAAGCTTTTATATGTAATTGTTTTATTTTCCATTTTTCAATATCACTCATTCTATTTAATCTTATGGAACATGCCACCAGAACTTTCCAATTTTATCAATGTGCTACCCTATTCTTGACTTAACATCATTTTCCAGACGTTAATGGCATCACTGGTGGCTTTGACATCATGGGCACGGACAATACTGGCACCCTGTTGAATACTGAGTAAATGCCCCACCACACTACCGACAACCCGTTCCTGTGCTGGAATAGCGTTTAAGGCTTCACCAATAAAACGCTTACGTGACAAACCTGACAGGATCGGATAGCCCATCTGGTTCAGCTTCCAGAATTCATTCAATAATTGAAAATTCTGTTGAGCATTTTTAGCAAAACCAAAACCAGGATCAAGGATGATATTGTGTTTTTTGATGCCTATTTTGAGTGCATGATCCAAGCGTTGCTGTAACTCATACATCACATCTTCTGTGACATTTGTATATTGATCCAACTGGTTCATATTGGTGGGTTCACCACGCATATGCATCAGGACTACAGGAATATTCAGCTCAGCAGCCGTTTCCAATGCTTGCGGACGAGTTAATGCACGAACATCATTCCAGATATGTGCGCCCGCTTTTACAGCAGCACGAATTACTTCTGGCTGGCTGGTATCTATTGAAATAACAACATCATATTTTGCCAATGCTTCCACCACAGGAATCACACGCTGAATTTCTTCCTCAAGCTCAACAGGTGACGCATTTGGGCGTGTAGACTCTCCACCAATATCAATAATGCTTGCACCCTCTTCTATCATCTGTAAAGCACGTTGAACGGCCTGTTCCTTATGATGATGCTGTCCACCATCACTGAAAGAATCAGGGGTGACATTGAGAATACCCATAATCTGGGGTTGGGATAAATCCAGTGTAAAACGACCACAGTGTAACTGGCACTGTGGTAATGGCATCAACTGCATTATCAAAAAACTCTTAACACTTTACGAATCACTTTAGTTTAACAAGACTGTCCTAAGAACATTGTTGATTTATTTTCAGCTTGGCTAAAATAAGGACAAAAAAAGAGCCGCTTTTAGCGACTCTTCTTGATTTCAACCATTAGCCCATTGCTGGTAATGGTGGTGGTGTAGATGGACCATCTTTCGGTGGTTCAAATGCAGCCACTGGATTTTCAGGAATATAGACCTTAGGTGGTTGTGGTTCACGACCTTCCATAATGTCACGGATTTGATCACGATCAATCGTTTCCCAATCCATCAGTGCTTTCACCATTGCATGCGCGATATCTTTATTATTTTCCAAGATATTACGTGCAACGGTATATTGCTCATCCAGAATACGACGTACTTCTTCATCTACTTTTTGTTGAGTCGCTTCTGAAATGGTACGACTACCAACATTGCCGAAGAAACCACTCTGGTTTTCGTCCTCATACACCATGACACCAAGCGCATCTGACATACCATATTTGGTGACCATTGCACGTGCCATCTTAGTTGCACGTTCAAAGTCATTGGATGCACCAGTTGACATGCGGTTGATGAAGATTTCTTCCGCAATACGACCACCAAACAGGATTGAAAGTTCATTCAACATCTTGTCTTTATAATGGCTGGTCTGGTCTTGTTCAGGAAGCTGCCAAGTCACGCCCAATGCCCAACCACGTGGCATGATTGTCACTTTATGCACAGGGTCTGTACCTGGCAAAATTTCAGCAACAATGGCATGTCCAGCTTCATGGTAAGCCGTCGCACGACGTTCTTCTTCACGAATCACCATCGATTTACGTTCTGGACCCATGTAGATCTTGTCTTTTGCATCTTCAAAGTCATGCATATCGACCGTGTTTTTATTACGACGAGCAGCAAACAACGCAGCTTCGTTGACTAAGTTCGCAAGTTGCGCACCTGAGAATCCTGGCGTACCACGAGCAAGAACTTTAACATCCACGCCTGTAACCGAAGGAAGTTTCTTCAAATGAACATTCAAGATTTGCTCACGACCACGGATGTCTGGTAAACCAACCATTACCTGACGGTCAAAACGACCTGGACGAAGCAAGGCTTTATCCAGTACATCAACACGGTTAGTTGCAGCAATGACAATTACGCCTTCATTACCTTCAAAACCATCCATTTCAACCAGCATCTGGTTCAGGGTTTGTTCACGCTCATCATGACCACCACCTGTACCCGAACCACGGTGACGACCCACCGCATCAATCTCATCAATAAAGATGATACATGGCGCATGACGTTTTGCCTGTTCGAACATATCACGGACACGTGATGCACCAACACCAACAAACATTTCAACGAAGTCAGAACCCGAGATACTGAAGAAAGGAACTTTAGCTTCACCTGCAATTGCTTTCGCCAATAATGTTTTACCCGTACCTGGAGGACCCACCATCAATACACCACGTGGAATGGTCGCACCAAGACGCTTAAATTTAGCAGGGTCTTTCAGGAAATCTACAATTTCAACCACTTCCTGTTTTGCTTCGTCACAGCCCGCAACATCAGTAAATGTGACCTTGATCTGGTCTTCAGACAGCATTTTTGCCTTTGACTTACCAAAGCTCATCGGACCGTTCTTACCACCAGCACCACCGCCCATATTCCGCATAAAGAACATGAATAATAAGATGATCAGTAATACAGGGAAGCTTGCAATGAGAAGTTGCATCAAAATGCCTTGACGTTGTGGCGCAGTACCTTCAACGACTACATTCTGTTTATTCAAGCTTGGAAGCAATTCAGTGTCTTCTACTT
Organism: Acinetobacter sp.; assembly: GCA_046347365.1. Taxonomy (GTDB): domain Bacteria; phylum Pseudomonadota; class Gammaproteobacteria; order Pseudomonadales; family Moraxellaceae; genus Acinetobacter. Next base: position 13,317 of record JAXMGF010000041.1, read on the forward strand.
GTGGACGAACCGTTTCAAAAGAAGAACCATTGGTTTTTTCACCACTAATGTTTAAACCGTCAATTGTGACTTGTTTAATTTGCCCAGCATTCACCGCTGCAACGAAATCAGAATATTTCATCGCTGCAGGCTTATTGCGGTCACTGACGTTGCTAAAAATCAAAATCAGAACACCGAGTATGATGAGCCACAATACGGCATTCTTGAAGTAATCGCTCAAGGCTTTATTCCCATATCAATCTAATTTGATCATACCTAATCTTGGCTGACCTTCACAAAAACAGCAATGAATTTGCGTTGCAAAAAACTTAAAAGGTACAAAATGCACAATTTTTAACAACTTGGCAAGTACACTTTTATTGCAATGCCTTTTTACGACCTTGACCAATCAAAAAAACTTCTTTTGATCGAGCACGAGATGCCGCAGGTTTGGCTGTTTTTAATACATCAAAACTATCAACAACTTGTTTTCTGAACTCATCAAATCCTGAACCCTGAAACACCTTAACAACAAACTGTCCATTTGGTCCTAAAACTTTCTGAGCAAAATCCAGTGCCAACTCACACAAATAAATTTGGCGTGGCTGGTCGACAGCCCTATTACCTGATGTATTGGGGGCCATATCAGAAATTACAATATCTACCTGACGACCATTTAAAATATTTAACAATTTTTCGAAGACTTCCTCTTCCCTAAAGTCACCCTGTAAAAAGGTCACATCTGGAAGCGCATCCATTGGCAGGATATCCGATGCAATCACCAAACCATTGGCACCAACGAGCTTACCTGCGATCTGTGACCAACTGCCAGGCGCAGCACCCAAGTCGACAACTGTCATGCCAGGTTTAATCAGTTTATATTTTTCTTGGATTTCGAGTAACTTATATGCTGCGCGTGCGCGATACCCCTCTTTCTGCGCCTTTTTAACAAAAGGATCATCCAGATGCTCTCTCATCCACGCACGACTGCTTTTAGACAATTTTTGATTGGTAATGCGTGTCGCCATAACTCACTAAATTTCAAAACACTTCTGATTGGTCATTGTACGTGAAAATTACTCTCATTACAGTACGGATGTAGCGTAATCACACGAACTTTTACAGATTTTTTTCGATCAACATCATTGGTTATTTTAACAGTTTCTTGAATATTTATGATCAGTCTGCCTGCTGAATCTATCTTAGGTTTGGGATGCAGGCTATACTAGGTCGTTTTTCAAATCAGGTATTTTTAATGGCGGCTTTATCTATCCATGAACGTAAGCGTTTACGTCAAATTGGTCATGCACTTAACCCAGTTGTAATGGTTGGTAGCCAAGGTCTTACAGAAAACGTCATTGAAGAAACGAATCGTGCGCTAAATGACCATGAACTGATTAAGGTGAAAGTTGCGGGTGAAGACCGTGATGCGCGTGCGGCAGTGATTGATGCCCTTGTTGAGGCGACTGGTGCGGAATCGGTACAGAAAATTGGTAAAATTGTTTTGCTTTATAAAAAGGCAGCCAAACAAAACCAGCATCTTTCCAACCTCGTTCGTTTTGCTCACCTCAGTAATAAGTAAGCAATGGCAAGTTATGAATTGTCGGCTTTTGATCGCTTTAACGCCATTGCGGTGGTTGGGGCGATTGAGCAGCAAACACCAGCAACTGTGAATGTTGGTTTCTGGGTGCGCGACCCAAATCAGTTTCTGATTTATCCCGATCAGGTTTCGGCGCATCCTCGCCGTGATTTTTTATGGGAACAGACCTGCTTTGAAATTTTTGTGGGCGTGAAAGATGAAGATTTTT
>JAXMGF010000042.1:0-13814 GCA_046347365.1 Acinetobacter sp.
TTCGAGCTTTAGGTTGACGAAGCAATTCTGCTTCAATACCGACATGTGAAAGTAATGTTTCAACGTCCATGCCTAGGCGTTTTACACCTGTTAAAGCCGCATTCACGAAGTGGATGCTGATCGTATCACGGCTCATATTGAATCCTTCAGTTTCTTTACTATTCACGATAATTGACCTAAATAACCGTCTAAAATATCTAATTGAGCAATTGACAAGAAAAATAATTGCTCATTCAGTACATGTTAAATTGCCGAAACGATCAAGGTAAATGGCTGAACATGACATTGTTTTTGTGTTTATCCGAACCTAGTATAAAAGAAAATTTGAACAAATCGAGTAAAAATTATTATGCCATCTGCTTTAAAAGGATTGAAAGTTCTAGATTTTTCTACTTTATTGCCTGGTCCATTTGCAAGTATGTATCTTGCGGATATGGGTGCAGAAGTGATCCATGTGGAATCTCCAACGCGTCCAGATCTCGTGAGAATTATGCCACCCTATGCCAATGGGCAAGCCACTGCACATAGTTATCTGAATCGAAATAAACAGTCGATTGCGCTTGATCTAAAAGAGCCAAACAATATTGAACTGATCAAAAATAAAATTTCTGAGTTTGATATTGTCTTGGAACAGTTCCGTCCTGATGTCATGCGCCGTTTAGGTTTGGACTATGAGACTTTGGCAGAGATTAATCCACGTTTAATCTATTGCTCGATTACGGGATATGGCCAAACAGGAAGTTATAAAGATCGTGCTGGGCATGATATTAACTATCTCGCATTAGCGGGTGTTTCAGGTCATAGTGGCCGTCAAGATAGTGGCCCACCACCACTTGGAATTCAAATTGCGGATGTGGCAGGTGGTTCTTTGCATGCGGTGATTGGTATCTTAGCTGCGGTTGTTGAGCGTCAACGTAGTGGTCTTGGACAATATATTGATATTTCCATGACAGATTGTGTGGCAAGTTTAAATAGCATGGCTGCTTCTGCAAGTTTGGCAGGTCAGACGCCACAAGCACCAGAACAAGGGATGTTAAATGGTGCGAGTTTTTATGATTATTATGAAACCAAAGATGGGCGTTATTTCTCAGTCGGAAGTTTAGAGCCACAATTTATGGCGGGTTTGGCAGCGGCTTTAGAATTGCCATTACTTCTTGCCAAAGGCACATCATTTGATCCTGAAGACCGCCAAGCGGTGAAACAAGCATTACAAGAAAAGTTTAAAAGCCAAGATTTTGTAGTATGGCAGCAACTTTTTAAAACCTTAGATATTTGTGTGGAACCTGTCTTGAGCCTTGACGAAGCATTGGTTTCTCCAATTGCTGAACAACGTGGTTGGGTCGTGGACGTACCATTATCTGAAAATAGTGAACAAACCGAAGCGCAATTGGCATGTCCAATTAAGTTCTCACGTTCACAAATTAAATATGCCTTTATTGGTCAGGGTCTAGGTGAGGGTAAGTGGTAGACAATATGTGAGATTCATCACTGTATTGTTAAGATGTTGTATAGATCTACTTCGATCTCAATAAAATTCTAGGTTGACAAGATACTGAGGCGCAGTGATGTTCGTTGCAGCAACCCAAGATAATTATCTTTGTGCATTCAATGTTTCAAATGGCGATAAGTTATCGGAAGCACGTTTACCTGCGGGTGGACAGGCGACTCGAATGACCTATGAAATCAATGGCAAGCAATATGTGGTGATTATGGCGGGTGGGCATGGTTCATTTGGGACGAAAAAAGGTGATTATTTAGTCGCTTACACATTGCCAGATAAGAACTAATTTCATTTATAGGACTTACGCACTATCATTTATAGATTCTCTGTGGTAGCAGATGATTTTTATCGAGAATAAAGTCATCAATGAAGTCTTTGATGATTGGTCTAAATAATTTCTTCTGCCAACGATATACATTTTCAAAGATCCGCTCAAACTGGTTCTTTTGTATCTCGACGTAGGCCATCAAGGCTGCAAAAATATGATTCAAAATCAGTTTAGATCGTCTTACTTGAAACTTTTCAATATGACAAACCTGTTTAATCACTCGGTGATATTGTTCTATTTTCCAATGACTTGAATGTAATTCATGAAAACCCTCAAAGGACAATAAATCATCTTCATCTTGATGCACAATATAAAACCTCTGCTGTTCTTTTAACTGAGTCTTAAATAATTGTACAAAGCCAAAATCTTTGAGCCAGACCACTTGACCCTGATGGAAATCTGGCAATAAACGCAGTTGAAACCATTGTCCTTTTTCTGGGGAAACCTTACGGTTACTGTCGACACCAAACATAAATCGAATACCATATTTTCTTATGGTTTTTAGATTTTCAGTCGATGAATACCAACTATCACCTGTAATAAATTGAATCTTTGCACCCCAACTAAGTACTTCACTTAACATATCCATAAAGTAATCATTCTTGGTTTTACCCTCAGATTTGTCATAAATTCGGAAATTAATTGGAATATTTTGACCATTTTGATCTGTCGCATACAAGGTAATGAGATTAATACCCTTGACGGATCGGTGGTGTTTGCCTGACCAAAAATAGCTAACTAAGTCCATATGCTGACTATACGGTTTATCTAAAACAGTATCATCAATACTGACTATAAGTTTATTATTATCAATATGTTGAATTGCTTCTTGATATAGGTCGTGAGGTGTGTAGTCTTCCCGCTCTAGAAAGCGATTTACACTATCATGCGAGATGTTATAAGTCTCAGCAAGTTGTGTGCAGCTAATAGAGTTCGGTTCTGTCATGAGAAAACCCATATAAATGGGTAGAGTACAGGTTGCTGTAGAAGCATGTTTAATTCGTCTAATCACAGATACTTTATAAAGCATTTTAATACTTTTTTGAATCTGTCAATGCGTAAGTCCTATTATAAAAGAAAAACACCAATTCCTGAGTTTAATAGACAAAACACATAGACTTTTCACCTACTCATGCGTATAATGCGCTGTTAAGTTACAAGCGAGCAGACTGGAAGGAGGGGCATGTTTTTAAAGACAGCCTGCCTTTTTTTATGTCTTCTCGCTTTTTTACAGCCCTATTTTTGTGGTTTTAGTTCAGGAGCTTTGGTTTGAGCACCCCCGCCATTTTAGCCCTCGCAGATGGAACGATCTTTAAAGGAACGTCTATCGGTGCATCGGGTAGTACGACTGGTGAAGTCGTTTTTAATACAGCCATGACTGGCTACCAAGAAATTTTGACTGACCCAAGTTATGCGCAACAAATTGTGACGCTGACTTATCCCCATATTGGAAATACAGGCTGTAATAGCGAAGACGTTGAATCTGGTCGCATCCATAAAGTATGGGCGAACGGTTTAATTATTCGTGATCTTCCTTTATTACACAGCAATTTCCGTGCTGAACAATCGCTGAGCGAATACCTTGAACAACACAATGTTGTTGCCATCGCTGATATTGACACGCGTAAATTGACACGTATTTTACGTGACAAAGGCGCGCAAAACGGTTGCATCCTTGCTGGCGAAAATATCACTGAAGAAGAGGCCATTGCGAAAGCGCGTGCCTTCGGTGGTTTAAATGGTTTAGACCTTGCAAAAGAATGCTGTGATCCTGAAGGCTTTGAATGGACTGAAGGTTCCTGGGCTTTAGGTCAAGGCTTTGCTCAACCTGAATTTAAATTTCATGTCGTTGCATACGATTATGGTGTCAAAACCAACATCTTACGTATGCTTGCAGACCGTGGTTGTAAATTAACAGTTGTTCCTGCACAAACTCCTGCGGAGAAAGTGCTCGCGTTGAATCCAGATGGCGTGTTCTTGTCAAATGGTCCTGGTGATCCAGCAGCATGTGACTATGCGATTGAAGCAGTAAAAACGATTGTTGAAACTACGACTTTACCTGTATTTGGTATTTGTTTAGGTCACCAAATTTTAGCACTTGCTTCTGGCGCGAAGACCATGAAAATGAATCATGGTCATCACGGTGCAAACCATCCTGTACAAAATCTTGAGAATGGTACAGTGATGATTACTTCTCAAAACCACGGCTTTGCTGTCGATGAGAGTACTTTACCTGCAAACTTAAAAGTGACACATCGTTCACTGTTTGATGGTACAAACCAAGGTATTCATCGCACTGACAAACCAGCATTCAGCTTCCAAGGTCACCCTGAAGCAAGCCCTGGTCCACATGACTGTGCTCCATTGTTCGATCATTTCATCGAACTTATTGAAGCATCTAAGAAGTAATTAAGGAGCGAGTAATGCCTAAACGTACGGATATTAAAAGCATCTTAATTATTGGTGCAGGTCCAATTGTGATCGGTCAAGCATGTGAGTTTGACTACTCAGGTGCGCAAGCATGTAAAGCACTTCGTGAAGAAGGCTATCGTGTTATTTTGGTGAACTCTAACCCAGCAACCATTATGACTGACCCTTCAATGGCGGATGCCACTTATATCGAGCCAATCACTTGGCAGACTGTTGCTCAAATCATTGAAAAAGAACGCCCAGATGCAGTCCTCCCAACGATGGGCGGTCAAACTGCATTGAACTGTGCACTTGCATTAGATGCCAACGGTGTTTTAGAGAAATACAATGTTGAGTTGATTGGTGCATCAAAAGAAGCGATTGAAAAAGCAGAAGATCGTAAACTGTTTGACATCGCCATGCGTAAAATCGGCTTAGAGTGTCCTCGTGCCGATGTTGCAGAAAGTATGGAACATGCACTGGAAATTCAGTCGCGTTTCGGCTTCCCAGTGATCATTCGTCCATCATTCACGATGGGTGGTTCTGGTGGCGGTATTGCGTACAATAAAGAAGAATTTATTGAAATCTGTGAACGTGGTTTCGATCTTTCTCCAACCAAACAATTATTGATTGATGAATCACTGATTGGCTGGAAAGAGTACGAAATGGAAGTTGTTCGTGACAAAAACGACAACTGTATTATCGTATGTGCGATTGAAAACTTTGACCCAATGGGCGTACACACAGGTGACTCAATCACTGTTGCCCCTGCGCAAACATTGACAGATAAAGAATATCAAATCATGCGTAATGCATCAGTTGCTGTTCTGCGTGAAATCGGTGTTGAAACAGGTGGTTCAAACGTTCAGTTCGGTATTAACCCGAAAGATGGTCGTATGGTTGTGATCGAGATGAACCCTCGTGTTTCTCGTTCATCTGCGCTTGCCTCTAAAGCAACAGGTTTCCCAATTGCGAAAATCGCGGCAAAACTTGCGGTTGGCTATACCCTTGATGAATTGAAAAATGACATCACTGGTGGTATCACGCCTGCAAGCTTCGAACCAGCAATTGACTATGTTGTAACCAAGATTCCTCGCTTCAACTTCGAAAAATTCCCGCAAGCTGAGCCTGTATTGACGACTCAGATGAAATCTGTGGGCGAAGTGATGGCAATTGGTCGTAACTTCCAAGAATCCGTTCAAAAAGCGCTTCGTGGTCTTGAAGTAGGTGTCAGCGGCTTTGATGAAAAAATCGAAGTTGGTACGGCTAATGCCAAAGACATCATCTTAAAAGAACTTAAAGTTCCAGGCCCTGAGCGTATTTGGTATGTAGCTGACGCATTCCGTCATGGTTTCTCATTAGATGACGTATTCGAAGCAACTAAGATTGACCGTTGGTTCTTGATCCAAATCGAAGACATCGTTAAAACTGAAGCTCAAGTAAAAACTTTAGGCTTTGGCGATTTAAATGCTGACAATATCCGTTCGTTCAAGCGTAAAGGTTTATCTGACCTGCGTATTGCTGACTTGATGGGTATTTCACAAAAACAATTCCGTAAACAACGTTGGAACTTGGGTGTCTATCCAGTTTATAAACGTGTTGATACTTGTGCTGCCGAATTCGAATCTGGCACAGCTTACATGTACTCAACTTACGACGAAGAATGTGAAGCAAATCCATCGAACCGTGACAAAATCATGGTCATTGGTGGTGGTCCAAACCGTATTGGTCAAGGGATCGAGTTTGATTACTGCTGTGTACACGCTGCGCTAGCGATGCGTGATGACGGTTATGAAACCATCATGGTGAACTGTAACCCTGAAACAGTTTCAACTGACTATGACACTTCAGATCGTTTGTACTTCGAACCTGTAACACTTGAAGATGTACTTGAAATCGTACGTACAGAGAAGCCTAAAGGCGTGATCGTACAGTACGGTGGTCAAACACCATTAAAATTGGCGCGTGCTTTAGAAGAAGCAGGTACACCAATCATTGGTACATCTCCTGATGCGATTGACCGTGCAGAAGACCGTGAACGTTTCCAACAAATGATTCAACGTCTACAGCTTCGTCAACCAAACAACAGCATCGTTAAATCTGCTGAAGAAGGTATTTCAGAAGCAGCGAAAGTGGGTTATCCACTAGTTGTTCGCCCATCTTATGTATTGGGTGGTCGTGCAATGGAAATCGTTTATAACGAAGATGAGCTAAAACGTTACCTTCGTGAAGCAGTTCAAGCTTCAAATGAAGCCCCTGTCCTATTAGACCGTTTCCTTGACGATGCAACTGAAGTGGACGTAGACTGCGTATCTGACGGTAAAGACGTTGTGATCGGCGGTATCATGCAGCACATTGAACAGGCAGGGATTCACTCTGGCGACTCCGCGTGTTCAATTCCACCTTACTCGCTTTCACAAGAAGTTCAGGATGAAATGCGTCGCCAAACTGTTGCAATGGCAAAAGAACTTGGCGTAATCGGCTTGATGAACGTTCAGTTTGCAGTAAAAGGCAACGACATTTATGTACTCGAAGTGAACCCACGTGCATCACGTACTGTTCCTTTCGTTTCTAAATGTATTGGTGAGTCTTTAGCAAAAGTTGCGGCACGTTGTATGGCTGGTCAATCTTTAGAATCTCAAGGATTCACCAAAGAGATCATCCCGACTCACTTTGCAGTAAAAGAAGCTGTATTCCCATTTGCTAAATTCCAAGGCGTTGATCCAATGCTTGGGCCTGAGATGAAATCTACAGGCGAAGTAATGGGTGTAGGTCAAACTTTCGGTGAAGCATTCTACAAAGCAGTACTTGGTTCAAACGAACGTTTACCAGGCTTGCCAACAGAAGGCGAAGTGAAGCATGCGTTCTTATCAGTTCGTGAATCAGATAAGAAATACATTGCCAATATTGCTAAACAATTAATCGAATATGGCTTCAAACTTGTTGCGACGAATGGCACACATCGTGTTCTGAAAGAAGCAGGCATTGAGTGTGAAGCTGTCAATAAAGTCACTGAAGGTCGTCCACATATTGTAGACCGCTTGAAAAATGGTGAGATTCATCTTATTGTCAACACAACTGAAGGCAAACAAGCTCAATACGACTCTGCCATGATTCGTCGTGCTGCCCTACAAGGTAAAGTGTATTACACTACGACAATTAATGGTGCTGAGGCTGTTTGCCAAGCATTTTCTGTGAAATTGCCAATGGATGTATACCGCTTGCAAGATTTACAAACTGTAGGTTAATTCTCTACCGATAAAGTCCCGTCACCTTATCGGTGGCGGGCTTTTTCTTTTTTTAATCCTGTATTTTCCCAACCAATTTAGAGGGACTGAAATGCAACGTTATCCTATGACTCCTGAAGGCAAGGTTGCCTTAGAGAAAGAATTACAACAGCTAAAAACAGTGGATCGCCCACGTATTATCCAAGCGATCGCGGAAGCTCGTGAGCACGGTGATTTAAAGGAAAATGCTGAATATCACGCTGCACGTGAACAGCAAGGTTTTTGTGAAGGTCGTATTCAGGATATCGAAGGCAAACTGGGTGCAGCTCAAGAGATTGATGTCAAAACACTTGAACAAAATGGTCGTGTGGTGTTTGGTGTGACGGTCACCATTGAGAACCTTGACACGGAAGAGCGTAAAACCTATAAAATCGTAGGTGATGACGAAGCAGATTTTAAAATCAATAAAATCTCAGTGAACTCACCGATTGCGCGTGGTCTTTTAGGTAAAAGCGAAGGTGACGAAGCAAAAATTCAAACACCGCAAGGTGAGGTTGAATACGAAATCGTGAGCGTGGAATATATTTAATTCCAAGTCACTGACCCCTCTATTTGAGGGGTTTTTCTTATTAAAAGTATCTATGGAAAATAAATGGACTCATCTTTGATCAACTCTCCTGTTAAACATTGGTGTGAGTTCGAATTTATTTCCAAAACAGTGAAAAATCCGAATATCCATATCAAAGGTAATTATTCTTATTATTCTGCTTATTGGGACCAAGGTTTTGAACGTTGTGTGGTACGTTATCTACATGACAAACCTGCAACACCTGAGAAACCAATTGATCAACTGCATATTGGCAATTTTGTCTGTTTTGGCGCTGAATGCGTGATTATGATGGGTGGCAATCAATTACACCGTCCTGATTGGATTTCGACCTTCCCGTTTGATACCCGTAGTTTTCTGCCTGCTGGTGATACCGTGATTGCCGATGGTTGCTGGATTGGTAGCCGCGCCATGATTATGCAGGGAGTAAAATTGGGTGAAGGTGCTATCGTGGCAACAGGTGCTGTCGTCACCCAAGATGTGCCACCCTATGCGATTGTTGCTGGTGTGCCTGCCAAAGTAATAAAGCACCGCTTTTCTCCACAAGATATAGAAAAACTGCTTGCACTCAAACTTTATGATTTAGATGAAAGACAATTTTTAAAAATACGTGAACTGTTACAAACAGATAATATTGATCATCTAAAGAGTTTTCTTCAAGAAAACTTATAAATGATGAAGATAACTTATTGATATCCTGCACTTCTTATATTCATAGAAATTTCACATAATTTTATTTTAGCCATTTTCCCTAAATACAGATAAGTAACTTACCTATCCCTATAAAAATACTAGGTTTTATTCTTTCAAGAATAGGGTTACCATAAAAATATAGATCTTATTTTATACAAATATTTATAAACCTGCTGAATCTTAAAATGGAATAATAAGGAGTAATAAACATGACTTATCAAAAAATCCTCGTTGCGATTGATGACTCAGAAATTTCGGTCAATGTCATTCAGCAAGCAGCTCAACTTGCCAAAGCACTCAACAGTGAAATTACTGTGGTTGAGGTGATGGCATTGGACCCATATTTAGCCGATACCTATGTTCGATTTGGTCAGAGCAATGATTTAATTGAGCGTGTGCGTGGTTATGTGGAAGAAAATCTGGCAAAAGCCGAGCAGAAATTTGAAGAGCTGGGCTTAACGGTTGCCACTCAGGTTCTGGAGGGTTTTTCTATCCCTCAGGAAATTATTGGGGCTGCACAAAACCTAGGTGCAGACCTGATCATTATGGGTTCACATGGTAGAACAGGTTTCAAGAAATTTATTTTAGGTAGTGTAGCGCAAAAAGTATTGGGTGAAAGCCATATTCCAGTGTTGATTGTTCGTTAAATTTCAGTCAGGTATTGGATCAAAACATTGGTCTAATACCTGTTTGATTCAAATGATTAAATTAAAATCTGCTTAAAGCGAATTCACGTTAATAAAATCTTTAGATTCAAGGCTTATCGCTATTATTCCTATCAGAATTTCAGTAAGCGTCGCTGCGATTTGGCCAATTTTCTTAACCAACCTCAACCCATTGTGACAGATCGCATATGGGGCCTATTGCGCTAACTCAACGATAACGATCAGTTCTGTACGATTAAGACTTGACGATTAGCTTGCTAATGCGATTGATCAATCCATAACGATCAACCTACATAAAGCCTTGCTCTACTTATAAAACATATTCCCAAATGATAAAGCCAAGTCCAAAGCCTAGGAATGCGTAAAGTGTGATAATAAAGAATACAAAAGCGGCATTATTTTTCTTTTTTAAAAAACTCATATTCTGCTCCCAAATCTTGTCTAAGCTAGATTCTGGATGAATATACAAAACAAGAATAGACACAAAATACCTTTAAAAAAATATAACAGATCAGTTCAGCCAAACTGATCTGTTATAAAAATTCTGCCTTGGGATAATAAAAAATGATTTTGCCCGATCAGCAGAAATATTATTTTTGAAGCCATATCTCACTCGACTCCTTTGGAAAATACTTCTTCCTTAACCACAGCGAGACGGTCACAAGTGAAATCAATACGGGAACTTCCACCAAAGGTCCGATTACCGTTGTAAACGCAACAGGTGAAGCCAAGCCAAAAGTGGCAATTGCAACCGCCAAAGCCAGCTCGAAATTATTGCCAGCAGCCGTAAAAGAGATTGCTCACAGTCAGCAATGGTTTTGCTCCACAAGCCATTGGTCGAAAGGCCCAGATTCTGTAAAGTTTCAATGGTCAATGGATGTACCTGTCCAGAGGGTTTGCTGCCTGCACTGTACGCTTTCCAGCTCTCAGGCGCACGACTGTTAAACAGTACTTCAGACAAAATACTACGACAACTGTTTCCAGTGCATAAAAAGAGAAATTTCATTGGGGATTACTCACAATAATTTGGGGTATGACATGCTGCTAATGTAGAGAGGTTTTTTGATGGATGAGCAACCAAGATCGTTAAAATGTCATGACACCACGCTGGCAACTGTGGATTGATGCTGTAATACACCCATTGGCTTTGTCGCCTATCTTGCAACAATCCTGAAGCACGTAACAACGCAAGATGCCTTGAAATCTTGGGTTGGCTTAACTGTAATTTTTCCGTGAGGTCACAGACACACAGCTCCTTATTTTCAGCAACTAAAGTCACAATGTTAAGACGGGTCTCATCTGACAAGCATTTAAAGAAAGTCACCTGATCCATATTCACTCCCATTTATTTGGATATACAGATAAACATATATGATAAGTAAATTGTTAAAGTCATTCTCTGATCATCATCTTCCGCATGAATAAAAAATCCTTTCATGGATGTTGCTTATATCCATTTATATATGATTTTTCATATATATGCAACCTCATATATCGGATTTATTTTTTTGATCGATTTTATTTGCTGACTAATAGTTTCATCCATATAGTCTGTATAGAAAGTTAGGTCAATTTACTGTTATCTAAAACAATGAAGAATAGCTGAGAGGAAAAATGCAATATCTTTCCTCCCATAAAACTGAACAATACAATAGTTATCTATTGTCTAAACCAGCCAGCAACACATATTTAATTTCCAGATAATCCTCAATGCCATATTTGGAGCCTTCACGTCCCAGACCTGACTGCTTGACCCCACCAAACGGCGCGACCTCATTGGACAAGATTCCTGTATTGAGCGCCACCATGCCGTATTCCAGCGCATCGGAAACTCGCATCGCCCTGCCTAAATCCTGAGTGTAGAAATAGGATGCCAAACCAAACTCGGTATCATTGGCATAGCCCACCACCTCGTCCTCAGTTTCAAATTTAAATATAGGTGCCAAAGGTCCAAAGGTTTCTTCTTTGGCCACTTTCATGTCAGCCGTGACATCTTTGACAATGGTTGGTTCAAAGAACAATTGGCCCAAAGGATGGGGTTTTCCACCCAGCACCACCTGAGCGCCCTTGCTGACCGCATCCTCAATATGTTCTTCCACTTTCTGCATGGCTGCACTGTCAATCACTGGGCCAAAGTCTACTCCAGCCTCCAAGCCATTGCCGATCTTGAACTGTCTTACTGCCTCAGAGAGTTTTTCTATAAACAGGTCATAAATTCCTGACTGTACATAAATACGGTTGGCACAGACGCAGGTCTGGCCTGCATTACGGAATTTGCTGGCAATCGCGCCTTTTACCGCAGCATCAAGATCGGCATCATCAAACACCATAAACGGTGCATTACCACCCAGTTCCATCGACACCTTTTTCACCGTTGAGGCGCATTGGGCAATCAGCTTTTTACCCACCTCGGTTGAACCCGTGAAACTAAATTTCTGTACACGGTGATCGGTGGTCAGCACTTCACCAATTTCGGTGGAACCACCTGTGATGACGTTAAACACCCCTGCTGGAATACCTGCACGCAAAGCAAGCTCTGCAATCGCAAAGGCAGATAATGGGGTTTGTGAGGCTGGACGGACAATGATGGTACAACCTGCTGCCAATGCTGGCGCAACCTTACGGGTGATCATGGCATTCGGGAAATTCCACGGCGTAATTGCAGCACAAACCCCAATCGGCTGCTTATTCACAAGAATCTTTTGATCAGAACCATTTGCGGGAATAATATCGCCATATACCCGTTTGGCTTCTTCGGCAAACCATTCAATATAAGCCGCACCATAAGCAATCTCGCCTTTGGCTTCACTCAAGGGTTTACCTTGTTCCAAGGTGAGAATATAGGCCAGATCATCCTGATTCTGCATGATCAGGGCAAACCACTGGCGTAAAATCTTACTGCGTTCCTTGGCACTTTTTTTACGCCACAAGGGCAATGCCTGCTCAGCGGCGGCAACCGCATCTAGTGCTTCCTGTTTGCCCATTTTGGGTACAGTACCAATACTTTCGCCTGTAGCTGGATTGGTCACGCTTAGGGTCTGACCAGAGAGTGCATCCCGCCACCGACCGTTGATCAATGCCTGTGACTTTAATAACCCGTGATCATTCAACTGTGCCATTTTCTTGTTTCCCTATTATCAAACATTGAGCTTTTCTTATTTTTAACAGCAATCCTGACTGATTCAAGTTACCTTTAGTGAAACTTGTTGTCCAAGCATTTGAAACTGATATTGCCCAGCCTTTAAATCCATTGGGCGAATGATTGAACCTGTGAGAATCACCTCACCTGCTTGCAGCTTTTTATGCTGTGCCAATAAAGTTCGAACCAGCCATAAATAATTACGGATGGGTTGATCTGAAGCTGTTAAAGGCTGGTTGCGGTTTAGGCCACTTTTGGAACGGTTGACCTGAATAAAACGGGTATTGCGGCTTTGCCAGAACTGGCAGGTCTGGTCAGAAAGTGAAGACAATGGGGCTTTACGGAACGTGATAAGGTAGAACAACATGACTATGAGTTGTATCTGGCAGTCAATGATATTATCACACGAAGACAAAAGCAGCTTCCCCTCAAAAAAATGGTATATGTGAGCGTTTCCATAAAACGATTTTGCAGGAGTTCTATCAAATTACGTTTAGAAAGAAGCTTTATAGCTCATTGGAAGAATTACAAGTTGATCTAGACGATTGGCTGAAATCCTATAATACTGAACGGACTCATCAAGGAAAAATGTGTTGGGGTCGTACACCACTTGAAACTTTACTTGATGGAAAACGGATTTGGGCTGAGAAGAATTTAGCTCAAATTTAACCTGACAGGCACAATAAAAAATGGGTAACTGTCAGATCAGGTTTGAGCTAGTACAAGTCTTTTTAATCTTTATCCAGCGACTACACTTGCTTATATTTCAATCATTAACACCCTGATTTATAGATTTAGATGTCAATTTTCAATAAGTATGTTATGATGCTCGTTCATATATGGGGGTGTTATTGGCTTCGACGCTGGTGATGAAGCTCATAGATGCATGCCGAGAGCGCATTTTCTCTCGTAAATAAAATTTGCATTTTAATAGTCGCAAACGACGAAACTTACGCTCTAGCTGCCTAAGGGCAGCTTGTCCGCTTCACTGAATACTTGTGGTCAGTGAACCCGACCGAAGCGCACGCACACAAGTCCGTATAAAGTCAAGCCTCGGGGCTTTATACCAAACTTAGAGGATCGCGCCTTGTACCCTGTTCGTCGGGTCGCTTGGTGTTAAAACAATAGACGATATCTAAGCATGTAGTATTCTCGAGTGTAGTGCTGGCGGACGCGGGTTCAACTCCCGCCACCTCCACCAAATATCTAAATTTGTATGCTGTCACATGATGATATACAAAATTA
>JAXMGF010000043.1:0-13687 GCA_046347365.1 Acinetobacter sp.
GTTAGTGTTGAACCTGAACCTAAACCTGAACGTATAATTCAGGATGAAAATGTCATGGTTTTTAATACCGCGGATGGGCAACTGATTGGGTTGGATGTTTCAATTACCCAGCAAAATGCTCATTTCACAGAATCAGATGAGGTATTGATCTTTCCCGTAGAAGAACAAACTGAAGTTACACAAATCATCAATCAAGCACCTGAGCTAAACGTTAAGGCTGAACCTGAATTGTTTGAAGAAACATTTATTGCTACGGAACAGCAAATTGAAAACCAATTTGTTATGCCTGTGGTTGATGTAGTTCAACAGGTTGAAACGATGCATTTGGCAGACCAGACCAATCTCATGCCTCAAGATATTCTTAAACTTCGTGAACAGGTTTTGGAGGGCGAGTGGAATCTGGATAAATGGGAATATTGGTTTAGAAATAGTGAACTTTCGCCAGCCGTTCAGGAGTTGGCACAGCATGGCATTATGCAGGGGCATATTAATGGTTCATCTGTGTTTCATATTCCGCAGAAATATGAGGGCATGTTGTCACAATTAAGGCAGGCATTGGAAGAGGCACTTAAATCACAGTGGCCGAATACGCAGTTTAATGTGCAATATCAAGATATTGATTCGATAACACCTTTTACCATGCAGGTCATGCGTAAGGAAAAGGCGTTTCATCGGGCTGTTGAGTTGTTACAGCAGGAATCCACCATTAAAAGTTTAATTGAAACCTTTGATGGTGAGTTACAGAATATTCAACTCAAGTCCTGATGCTTGAGTCCCCCTAAATTTGATATTTGGCTTGTAGTTTCTATCTAACGGCTTGTTGCGAATACTTATTAAAAATACAGAATTGTCTATTTATTTTAAGTAATTAAGTGCTGGTGCATAGTACAAGCAAAAAAATTATGTTAAAAAAGAAAGTGAATAATACATTGAAAATAAGGAAAAATAATAATGCGCCGTTTACCTGTTTATTTATTATTGGACACCTCAGGGTCGATGCATGGAGAGCCGATTGAAGCGGTCAAGAATGGGATGCAAATTTTACTTTCAACCTTGCGTCAAGACCCCTATGCGCTGGAAACAGCTTATCTTTCTTTAATAGCTTTTGATAGCCACGCTAAACAACTGGTTCCTTTAACTGAATTGGCTGCATTTCAAGCACCTGATTTGCAGGTAACAGGAACTACTGCTTTAGGCGAGGCCTTAGCCTTGTTGGCTGAGAAGATTGAACAGGAGGTGGTGAAAACAACGGCTGAAATTAAAGGGGATTGGAAGCCGCTTATTTTTATAATGACTGATGGCGTACCCACTGATGACTGGCGCAAAGGTTTGCAACGTTTACAACAAGTCAAAACAGGCGTGATTGTGGCATGTGCCGCAGGGCATGGGGCAGATACATCCATTTTAAAACAAATCACGGAAGTGGTTGTTGAGTTGGCAACCGCAGATTCCAACACAATCAAGGCATTCTTCAAATGGGTGTCTGCAAGTATTTCCACAGGTAGTCAGAAAGTAGATGCAGCCCAAAAAGAAGTGAAAGGCTTGGGTGATTTGCCACCGCCACCACCCGAAGTCAATATCGTATTATAAAACAAACATTAAAATCAAAAGGAGATAAAAATGGCTGTAAGTTTAGGAAAAGGTCAGGGCATTAGTCTAAAAAAAACGGAAAATAATCTGTCACAGGTGACGATTGGCTTGGGGTGGGATATTCAGGAGCAGAAAAAAGGCTTTCTGGGAGGCTTGTTTGGCGGAAAAGATGCCGATTATGATCTTGATGTCGTTGCTTTTTTAGTGGGGCAAAATGGTAAGGTCAATAATTTAGGGCGTGATACTCAAGGCAATGTGACTTTGCAGAATGGGGATGTAGTTTTTTTTAACAATCAGCGTCATTCATCAGGACATATTTGGTTGACAGGTGACAACCGCACTGGTGCTGGGGATGGGGATGATGAGCAGATTGTGGTTAAACTGAATGATCTGGGGCAGCAATACCATAAAGTGGTGTTTGTGGTGCAAATCTATAATGGGGCCAGCAATCAGCAACATTTTGGTCAGGTTAAAAATGCCTTTATTCGGGCGGTGGATACCACAGGCAAAGAGATGGTGCGTTTCGATTTGTCAGGTACGGGACAATATGACCAGCAACGTTCGTTGCTCTTTGCCGAGCTGGTTCGGGAGCCTACAGGCTGGAAGTTTAATGCAGTCGGGCAGCCATCAAGTTCTGACTCATTTGTGGAATGGTTGAAACAATACGCTTAATTGATGATTTGTATAAGGGTTTTTACACAATGCGCCGTTTGCCTGTTTATATTTTATTGGATACTTCGGGGTCAATGCGAGGAGAGCCAATTCATTCTGTGAATGTTGGATTACAGTCGATGCTTAGTGCATTACGGCAAGACCCTTATGCACTGGAAAGTGTGCATTTAAGTATTATTACCTTTGATTTAGAGGCAAAGGTCTATTTGTCACTGACCCCACTCGATCAGGTTCAATTGAGCAATATTGATGTGCCAAGTGCAGGAGCAACCTTTATGGGTGCTGCTCTGGAGTTGTTGGCAGAACAAGTGAGCCAGCAAATTCAAAAAAGTAGCGATGAAATTAAAGGGGACTGGAGACCTTTATTATTTGTCATGACAGATGGCTCACCCTCAGATGTGTATGCATATCAGCAAGCCGTTCCTGTGATTCAGCAATTAAACTTTGCCAGTATTGTTGCCTGTGCGGCAGGGCCCAAAGCCAAAACTGAACATTTATTGCAACTGACAGATAAGGTTGTGGTATTGGATACCATGGATGCTGCGTCATTTTCAGGGTTCTTCAAATGGGTGTCGGCAAGTGTAGTGGCAGGCAGCAGCAGTGCAGGCATTTCAAGCTCGATTTCATTGCCACCACCACCGCCTGAAGTGCAACTGGTTTTATAAATAACATTATTAAGGATATTCAGTTAGATGCGCCGTTTACCTGTTTTTTTTGTGTTGGATTGTTCTGAATCCATGGTGGGGAAAAATATTGAGCAGATGCAGCAGGGTATCCAGCTTATCATGCAGCAATTACGCAAAGACCCTTATGCGCTGGAAACGGTATATGTATCAGTGATTGCCTTTGCAGGAATTGTCCGAACCCTTGTGCCTTTGGTGGAAGTGTTTGCTTATTATCCAGTGAAATTACCTTTAGGTGGTGGTACACATTTAGGCAAGGCATTGGAACATTTAATGAATGAGTTTGATCGTCATTTGATTAAGACGACAACGGAAACCAAAGGTGACTGGAAGCCAGTCGTATATTTATTTACAGATGGGCGACCAACCGATGAATGCAAGGATGCCATTTATCGCTGGCAAAAAAAGTATGCTCGCCGTTGTACACTGATTGCACTGGGAATGGGGAAAAATGTCGATTATCACACCCTAAAGCAACTGACAGAACACTGCATAGCCTTTGATGAGTTGAATGAAAAGGATTTCCAAAGGTTTTTCCAATGGATCAGTGCCTCAGTCGTTGCACAAAGTAAAAGTGTGGGGGATGGTGAACAGCAGCAACATCTACCGCCTTTGGATGAACGCTATATGCGGCTGATTAAAGATGTTCAGCCACGAACTTTGCTGGATGAGCAGTGTGCAACTTTTGTTGGGCGTTGTGGAAAGTTAAATCGCCCTTATTTGATGAAATTTGAACGTGAAATTCAGTATCAGGCCCCTAAAGACTTAGATATTAACCTCAATTTGTATCACTACCAACTGAAAGAGTGCTGCAAAATTGATGAGGATTATTTTACATGGTCAGATCAAAGCCAGCACCAACAGCAAATCAATACCACTTTGCTTGAAGGCGCGCCTGAGTGCCCACATTGTTTGGCAGAAACGGCATTTGCCATGTGTGGCTGTGGTCAATTGATGTGTTATGACGGTTTTAGTGAAGAAGTCAGTTGTCCGTGGTGCCGCCGTCAGGTGAGTTTTGGCTATGGCGGTTCGGATGGGTTTGATGTGCAGCGTGGTCGAGGCTAGGGTATTCGTCTTAAGGCTAAAAAGGAATTTTTTATTTATGCTTCAGCCATTAACACCAGAATTAAAACAGGCCCTTGCTGATACATTAGCACAACTTTTAAATCATAAAAGCCAGTCATTAACTGAGATGCAAAATCAGGAATGGTGGCAGCAATGTCTACAAAATAAGCGTCTTTACAATGCCTATCATGATCTGGCAGAACAGTTTTATGATGCGGTGGGTTTTCAACTGGAGCAGTTGCCAGACTTTCAGGGATGTTTGTTACAACAAATATTGCAACAGGGACGTTTGCCGATTTATGCGCCTGTGCAAAATAGCCCATGTGAAAAGCATGGGGTGTCAAAGAATGCTGTAGAACCTCTGGGCTTTTATCCACAGCCTGATACTGTTCAAGCAGAATCTGTGCACCTTGAATCGGAACAGAAACAACCTTTGACAGCACCAAATAATGACAATCAATCCATATTATCCGAAATGATAGATTTGTCTGAATCTAATTCGGTTGAGCCTACACATTTACCGTTGGCCGTAACGACTCCAATCATTGAAAAACAATCCAGCCCTATTCCAGACAATGCCTCAACATCCCTGCAAACTGGGGTAAAAACGGTGAAAAAAATGCCTCACTTTCAGATTCCCAACGCTAGAGTGGGACAGGACTATCAAGCCAGCATTCAAATGCAACATCCCGTGAAACAGGATGTACAGATTCATCATGAAAGTGTCAGGATTCCTGAAAATCTGGGTATCTGTTTTGATGCAGTGACACAGCAACTTTCAGGCATACCCACACAGGCAGGTGAATTTAAACTCATTTTTCAATATAAAACGGCAAATGAGCAGGCAGGATGGTTGTCAGGGGAAGTCACGTTTATTGTCACGGCTGACCCGCGTAGTTTATGGCAGGTGAATGAGCCTGATCCAAATGCGATGTATTGGAAAGCAAATAATCGTTGTCAATTGATTCAGGCGGCAGATTTTAATATTGCTGCGTGTAGTCAGCGAGGACGTTCACATGAACATGCAGGAACATTCCGTGATGATGATTTTTTTGTTGCTCAGGTCGCGGATAGTAATTGGTCGGTATTGGTTGTGGCAGATGGTGCAGGAAGTGCCGAATTTTCCCGTGAGGGGTCGAGGGTTGCGGTGAATACTGTTGGTGAGTATTTAAAAGCTTTCATGCAAAAACAATCAGGTGAATCTGACCGATTGCTGGCACAGTGGCAAGTCGGAGCTAATGATGATCCTGAAACCAAAAATGCAGCGCATCAGTTAGGCAATCAATTTAGTGATGCGTTTTATTCAGCCGCAACACAAGCCATTGAACAAATTGAACATGAAGCCACTCGACAAGGCGTTGCCTCTAAATTGTTTGCTACAACATTATTGTTTGCAGTGGTACGGCAACAAGACAATAAAACCTTTATAAGTAGTTTTTGGGTCGGTGATGGAGCGATTGCAGTTTATGGTAAAGACCGCGTGCGGTTAATGGGTAAACCTGATGGGGGGGAATTTGCAGGACAAACCCGCTTTTTAGATTATGGTTGTTTGGTACGAGATTTTAAACAGCGAGTCCATATTGGCTATTTTGATGACGCTCAGGCAGTAATTCTCATGACCGATGGGATTTCTGATCCGCGTTTTGAAACAGATGCAGGGCTGGAAAATCAACAAAAATGGCAGGCACTTTGGCAAGAAATTGAACCACACTTACAACAGGAACAACCTGAACAGGCCTTATTGGAATGGTCGGCATTCTTTAGTGCAGGACACCATGATGATCGAACTCTGGCAATTTTATGGACGGTTTCGACAAGCTCAATCCATGACTCATCTATGGTGACTGAGCCTGTCGAAATAAACGGAGAAGAACATGAGTAAAGTCATTCAATGTCAAACGCTCGATGGCCGTCCAATTGCATTTATTGATGAAGTGATCGGTTCGGGTGCCATGAAAGATGTATATTTTTCTCCTGATAAATCTTATGTGGTGTGTTTTTTTAGCAAGGAAAAAAACCATTTTTATCAGTCTCAGGCTGAACTGGAACGGCAGAAAGATCGGTTAAAAGAAATTGTGGGCAATAAATGGCAAGGTATTTTTAACGGTGCGGGTGGTGATTACTGGAAAAATGTATTTTGCTGGCCTGATGGTTTGGTGGAATACAATGGTTTGCTGGGGATTACAGCACCTACTTATCAAAAGCCATTTTTCTTTGAGTTTGGTTCTAAAAATAATGATTTTTTGGGGATTAAAGGGAAAGAAAAAGAGGGAAAATGGTTTGCGAGTGCCAATAACCAGAACCGCTTTCTGGATGAACGGGAAAAAGGCACATGGCTGAACTATCTCAAGATTTGTATTTTAATTGCGCGTGCAGTGCGCCGTATGCATGCGGCTGGTTTGGCCCACTCCGATTTGTCCTATAAAAATATCTTGATTGATCCTGTCATGGGGCGTGCTTGCGTCATTGATGTTGATGGTTTGGTTGTTCCAGGCAAATATCCGCCTGATGTGGTGGGAACACCAGATTTTATTGCGCCTGAAGTGGTGATGACCAACCATCTTAAAAAAGATGATCCCCAACGGCATTTGCCCAATATCATGACGGATCGTCATGCTTTGGCTGTGCTGATTTATATGTATTTGCTCTATCGCCATCCATTACGTGGTGGCAAAGTACATGATGTCAATGACCCACAAAAAGATGAAAATCTGGCAATGGGTGAAAATGCATTATTTATTGAACACCCATCGGATGCAAGTAATCGGGTTAAAGTGGCGCAGGTTCGTCCGAGTGCATTACCGTGGGCAGACCCCGAAAAAATTCCATTTACAGTGACAGGGCCATATTTAAAGGAACTCTTTCTACAGAGTTTTGTTACAGGTCTGCATCAACCGCAGCAACGGCCCTCTGCCAATGACTGGGAAACGGCATTGGTGAAAACGGTTGATTTAATGCAGCCCTGCCTAAATCCAGATTGTGGTCAAAAATGGTATGTATTTGACAACAGCACCAAGCCTGTATGCCCATTTTGTGGCACGGCATTTCACGGCAAATTGCCTGTGTTAAACCTATATTCGGCACGCAGGGAGGGGAGCTTTAGACCTGATAATCACCGTTTGATGGTCTGGACAGGCCAGTCAATCTATCAATGGCATGCCAATAACTTGATTGCGCCAAATGAACGTTTAAGTGTAGAGCAAACCAAACGGGTGGGTTATTTTATTTTCCATCAACAGCAATGGTGGCTGGTCAATGAGAATTTACCTGAACTGATGGACGTGGCAAGCAAAGAGATTATTCCGATAGGTGGAAAAATTGAATTGACCGATGGAAAGCAGATTTTATTGTCACGTCAGGATGGCGGACGTTTAGTGGTGGTACAAATGGTGGAATGTGAATGAATGCAGCTTTAGAAGTGACGGGAACAAATACAGAAATGAATATCGCTGAAAACTCTATTGGAATCTGGTTTACCCAGGCCCATTCCTGTCAGCGAGATTTAATTTTGGCAGCAAAACATACACCTTTTAATCTGCCTATTCATGTGGTGGCCTCCCATCCCGAGTGGCGGCCTGAAATCACATCTGTTGCAGATATTGCGTTACAGGAGCCTGCCGTTGCTGAGCGCGTGGAGTGGGTGCTACAACAGGCACAGCGCCTAAAGGTAAAGCTAATTATTGCAGGGCGTTTTGGACGAATTTATCTGGAACAGAAACACCGTTTTGAGGCTTTGGGTATTCGGATTATGGCTGGCTGCGATCACATGGAGCAGATTGCCCAATTACATGATAAATCAGTATTTACCCAAACCTGTTTACACCATCAGATTGCGGTTGTCCCTGCCACCACTGTATATGATGCTGAAGAGTTGCAAGCCGCCTATGAAAGTTGGTCGAAGAAAGGTGAAGTATGTGTAAAGCCTGTGACAGGTGTATTTGCATCAGGTTTTTGGCATCTGGATACAAAGGCGACATCATTTGATATGTTTGCCAATAGTCAGAATTTTAGGGCACATCCACAAACATTTATTGAAAGTTATCGACAATCGCCGAATCCGCCTGCCTATTTGGTGATGCCATTTTTATCGGGTCAGGAATGTTCAGTGGATATGTTTTGTGTGCATGGGCAAGTCCGATGTGCGGTTGTCCGTTGTAAACAGCGTGGCGGCTATCAGCAACTGAAACTCGAAGATGAGGCCATTGAACTGGCCAGACAGGTTGCTGAATTGTTTGGTTGTGATGGTTTGGTGAATATGCAGGCCCGTTATAATGATCATGGGCAATTATTTATTTTGGAAGTTAATCCTCGCCCTTCGGGTGGAATAGGGCACACATTTTATAGTGGTGTCAATCTGGTCCACGCTGCTATTGCAGAAACATTCGGATTGGATTATCAGCCTGAAAAAATTGAAAATACTGTCATGGTTCGACATATTAGCCAAAGTGTTTGTGTGGTATAAAGAACGGTATAAATATAATTTTTAAGTTAGATTTAAGATATATATGATTGAGATTGAATTACAGAGGGGAGTATTAAGCTTACAACCCAATGACAATAGCCACTGGAAATGGCAGGATTTATTGGGTTTTGCCGAACGCATTAATCCAAAGCGTGCATTTTTATTTGTATCGAAAGTATTGGGGCGGCATATTCCCGTCAGTCCCAGCATCATGCGCCATGCCTTTACTGATTTGGCTGAGCTGGTTCCTGATGATTTACCTGAACCTGTGTTGGTTATTGGCATGGCGGAAACGGCGGTTGGGCTGGGCGCAGGCGTTCATCAGGTGTTGCAGCAACGTTATCCTGAAGCGATTTATGTGACAACAACACGCCATCCAGTACATGGTGCGCCATTACTGGCACGTTTTTTGGAAGAACATAGCCATGCACAAGACCAGTTGCTATATGGTTCACCTGATGCAGAGCTTCAACAACAGATTCTAAACAGCAAAAGCATTGTACTGGTAGACGATGAAGCATCAACTGGCAAGACCTTTGTCAATTTAATCCATGCTTTACAACAGGCAGGGCTGAATCAAATTTCTCATGTGGTGACTGCCACGCTGGCAGATTGGTCATCAGGCATTCATATTGCTGATCTAAACTGTCAGTCTGTAGCATTAATGACAGGCAAATGGCAATGGCGTGATGCTGAGAATCCAATCCAGATCAATATGCCAAAGGTGGATACAGTCGCCTTTGGCGCGTTTGATACTTTAGCACAGCCGACTTGGGGACGTTTACCCATTCAGGACAGTGGCGCGCATATTCGGTTGGCGGTACAACCTGATGAACGTATTCTGGTGTTGGGCAGTGGCGAATATGTCTGGTCTTCGTTCCTGTTGGCAGAATATTTGCAGCAACAAGGCGCAGATGTGAGGTTCAGTGCAATTACCCGTTCACCGATTGCTGTGGGACATGCCATTCAGTCTGCTCTGGCATTTTCGGATAACTATGGTTTAGGTATTCAGAATTTTGTCTACAACATCAATCCACAGGATTATGACCGAGTCTTGATTACTGTCGAAACCGCAACACATTCAGTCGCGAAAAGCTTGCTTGAAGCGTTGCCAAATGCCGAAGTGATCAGTGCTGTGGACTATCCTCATCAAAATTTTAACTTGTGTGTTGTAAATGACTGATTTTTTATTTGACTCCAGTGAAATTCCTACACCCTTAATGCTGGTGGATCTGGATGACACGTTGTTCCAGACCCATCGCCGCATTACACCTGAAGCTGACTTTAAAATGGTCACCACAGATAAGCAGGGACAAGCTCTGGCCTATATGAACCCGATACAACAGCATTTTGTACAGTGGTTATTGCATAGTACCCATGTGATTCCAGTGACTGCACGCTGTGCCGAGGCTTTATCCCGAGTTCATTTACCCTTTCAGTATGGGGCGGTCTGTTCTCATGGTGGAACGGTGCTGAATGCGGACCTTAGTGTCAATGCTGAATGGCATGGACAGATGCAACAGGCATTACAACCCTATCAGACACGTCAGGAAGCCCTGATTGAAGCTGTGCAGCAGCATTCCAGACATTTTGGTTCAATTCGGACATGGGTGGTTGAAGAACAGGGATTGGGTTTGTATGTTGTGGCAAAGCAAAATACAGAAAATGACAATCCTTATGCGCCGAATTTTTTGCCCCAGTTGCTCAATAGCCTTGATGTGAATTTATTGTCAGGTTTTTACTTCCATTTAAATGGTAATAATCTGGCACTGATTCCACAGCCTGTGAGTAAGGCCAATGCGGCCAGGTTTCTTTTGCAGCAACTTAGCGCACAACAACGCCCAATTTTAGGCTATGGCGACAGTTTGTCGGATGTTGAGTTCTTGAATTTATGTCACTGGTGGGGAATGCCAAACCATAGCCAGTTGAATCGTTGGGTAAAACACAATCTGACGCAGCAGTACAAACAAGAAGGATATTATGGCGATTACCAGTAAACAAAAAATTAGTAGAGAAAAAGCATCAGAACTTATTTTAACACAGGGATTTAGTGGAAGTTATCAGCCTGAGCAAGTCACATTTTTATTAAAACGTACCCAGATTCAACCAACAGACACTTTGGAAAAGGAACGCCTGATTCAATCAGGTGAAAAACATTATTCACAAATGATCAGTCAGGAGCAGGCACCCACGGAGCGTCATTTGCAGCTATTTGAACAAGCAATGCAGCACGGGCAGCAACGTTTGGCGAAGAGGTGCAACAACTGGCACAAACATTGTCCTTAGAGTTTGCCGAAACCCATTGTTCTGGTCAGTTTCGTACGTGCTGGTGTGCCATTAGGCGTGTTGCTTTATCATGCATTGCAGGATATGGGACGTGACTGTGTGCACTATGGCATCAATTATCAGGATCGTGGTATAGATTTTGCCGCACTTGAAACGATTATTGCCAAACATGGCTCATCAATCTTTGGTCTTTGTAGATGGCTGGACTGGAAAGGGCGCCATTCAGAAAGAACTGCAACGAAGTCTCGCAGACGACCCCCGTTTCATTGATCGACCTTTGCCCTTGGTGGTGTTGTCAGATATTGGTGGATGTGCTTGGCTGGCAGCCAGTGGTGAGGATTGGTTGATTCCATCAGGTGTTTTAGGCTCAACCATTTCAGGATTAATTTCCCGTAGTATTTGCGAAAATGAGGCTTTGCAATTCAACGAGATTGAGGAAAGCAATCTCGGTCAGTGGCATGGCTGTGTTGAATATAATCATTTAAAAGCTTTTGACATGTCACAGTCATTTATTAAACAAATCAATCAGATACGCCGAGAACTTCCGTCAGAAAAAAATGCCGTTTGGACAAGCGCTCAACAGCAATTACAAAGACAGCGAAGTCAGGCTGTGGTTAAACAATTAGCAGAACATTATCAAATTACCAATATCAATCGGATCAAGCCAAGCATCGCGGAAGCAACACGGGCAATTTTAAGGCGTGTGCCTGATCTGGTTCTGCTCAGGGATGCCAATGATGCCGACACGGCATTGTTACGTCATTTAACCGAAATAACCCATACACCAGTCCAGATAGTGGGTGACCAGATCGCACCTTATCGCGCAATTACCCTCATTCAGAAATTGGGAGCAGGTTGATGTTATCGGCATTATCTTTAGGTGCAACACTCTATATGCCAGCGACCAGACCTGATTTATGGCAAGTGGTGAATGGGGAAAAGTACCCTGAGTTACGTTCTCTGGTCATCTGTCTGGAAGATGCAGTTTCCGAGCATGAGGTGGAAGCTGCAAAAGTCAATTTAAAGCATTTGTTGCAACAGGTTCAGGATCAACCACGTCAAGCACAACATCCTAAAATCTTCATACGCCCTCGCCATATTGCAATGGCGGAAGAGTTGGCGCAGTGGCAGGAACTGATTGCGGTTGATGGCATGGTGCTGCCTAAATTCTGCTTAAATCAATTACGACAATGGCAGCAGATATTACCTGACTTTATTCAGGTGATGCCAACACTTGAAGATGCAGAAACCTTTGACATGGGCGCTATGCGTGAGTTACGTCAGGCATTGCAACAGGACTTTCGTCAGGTTCTCGTGCTGCGAATAGGCGGCAATGATTTACTCAACTGTCTGGCTGTGCGCCGTCCAAGTGATTTGACCCTGTACCAAACGCCTATTGGGGCATTAATTGCAAATCTGGCGGGGCAGTTTTTACCTTATGGCTTTGCACTGAGTGCGCCTGTCTGTGAGCATTTTACTCAGGTGAAGTTATTGCAGGACGAGTTATATCTGGATTTACAACATGGTTTATCTGGAAAAACCATTATTCACCCTGCACAGATTGCGATTGTGCATCAGGCCTATCAAGTCAATGATATTGAATTGAAACAAGCTCAGGATATTTTAAGAGATTCTGGTCAGGCTGTATTCGCCTGTCATGGAAGTATGTTGGAACCTGCCACACATCGCCGTTGGGCAGAACGTATATTAGAGCGATCACAAATATTTGGCATGAAGCAATAACACTAAAAAAACAGGATAATGAATAATGCAACAATTGACTGCGGGTGCAAATCTGGTACTGGCACAACCTCAGTGTCAGATTAAAATCAAAACTGCATTACCTGCACATATTGATTTAGATGTAAGTGCATATTTACTCAATGCCCAAAACAAGGTTCGTGGTGATGCGGACATGATTTTTTATGGGCAGAAACACACTCTAAACCGTAGTGTTGAGTTAATTGAGGCAAATGGTAAAACGCCTTATTTGGCGCAATTCAATTTAAATACCCAATTGCTGGATCTGGAACTGAATAAGATCGCTTTGTGTGCCACCATTGATGGACAGAGTGCAATCAATGCGATTCAGAATATTGAGGTTGAGTTATGGCAAAATGGACAGTTAAGTGCCACGGCTATAGTCAATAGTGCTGAAAAGACTGAAAAAGCCCTCATTTTGGCAGAAGTATATCGTTATAAGGATCAATGGAAATTCCGCTTTGTCAATCAAGGCTTTAATGGTGGATTAAAGCCACTCTCCGAATATTTTGGTGTTGAAATCAACGATCAACCCAACACGCCGCCGCCACCACCTGTTGCTACACCGCCTCAGTCTAAAATAAACCTCAGTAAAATTACGCTGGACAAAGGCAACAGTCGAATTAATTTAACCAAACAGACAC
This sequence comes from Acinetobacter sp., assembly GCA_046347365.1. Classification (GTDB taxonomy): domain Bacteria; phylum Pseudomonadota; class Gammaproteobacteria; order Pseudomonadales; family Moraxellaceae; genus Acinetobacter. The sequence continues at coordinate 13,164 of JAXMGF010000043.1, forward strand.
AGGGTTTTGGTGAGATTAAGATTAATCTCAACTGGAATCAGCGTTCTATACAGTCCCAATCGGCAGGCTTCTTTAAAAAACTGCTCAACCAGAATCAGGGAATTGATCTGGATTTAGGCTGTCTATTTGAAATGCAGGATGGCACCAAGTCGGTGATTCAGGCATTGGGCAACCGTTTTGGGGATTTTAACGGTTTTCCATTTATTCAGCTTTCTGCGGACGACCGTACTGGGGCGTTACAGGGTGGTGAATGGCTGAGGATTAATGGTCAATACTGGCAAGAAATTCGCCGTGTCGTGTTATTCGCATTTATCTATGAGGGTGTACCCAATTGGGCGGAAACAGATGCTGTGGTCACCATTTTTGTGCCAGACCAACCACCCATTGAAATTCGTTTAACTGAGGGACAGCCCTTGGGTATGTGTGGCATTGTCGAACTGACCAATCAGGCTGGCAATATTCAGGTGCAGCGACATGTTCGTTATGTACCTGGTCATAAAGAACTGGATCAGGCTTTTGGTTTT
>JAXMGF010000044.1:0-13083 GCA_046347365.1 Acinetobacter sp.
CTTGGCAAGGTACACCAATCAATTGCTCGAACCAGTATTTTGCAATCATCCCTGCATGGTAGCTAGTACCGCAGGCAATGATTTGTACTTGCTGAATTTTGTCAAAATCCGCATTGGCATCTTGAAGAAAATCTTCACGCAAATTATTGCCATTCAATGCTTGTGAAATCGTTTGTTGAATCGCTTCTGGTTGCTCATAAATTTCTTTGAGCATGAAATGCTTATATTCGCCTTTTGATGCATTGCTGACGGTTGCATCCAGTTCTTTGATTGGACGTTCAACGCGGGTTCCATTGACAAAAACTTCAATACTCGTACGTGTTAAGCGCGCAATATCACCTTCTTCGAGATAAACGAAGCGATTAGTAACAGGTAATAAAGCCAATTGGTCGGAACTAATAAAGTTCTCGCCAATACCTACACCAATCACCAATGGTGAACCTTCACGCACAGTGATCAGTTCATCAGGGTGTGCGGTATGCACAATACCCAGTGCAAAAGCGCCTTTTAGGCGAGGAATAACTTTTTGTACAGCTTCAAGTAAGCTATCAGTTTGCTTTAAAGCATCGTTGACAAGATGAGCAACAACTTCAGTATCTGTTTGTGAGGTAAAGATATAACCTAGCGCTTGTAATTCATCTTTAAGCTCTTGGTAGTTTTCAATAATACCGTTATGTACAACAGCGACATCACCTGAAACATGTGGATGAGCATTATTTTCAGTCGGTTTACCATGGGTTGCCCAACGGGTATGGGCAATACCTACATTACCAGTCAAATGCTGTTCAGATACTGCTTCAGCTAAATTTGCAACTTTACCTACACGACGTTCGCGTAAGATTTGTTGATTATTCAATAACGCTAAACCCGCAGAGTCATAACCGCGATATTCAAGACGTTTTAATCCTTCAATCAGAATATCAGTTACACATCGTTCAGCAACGCCACCAACAATACCACACATAATTTTATCCTCTTATTTTTTCAGCTTTTGGGGGCGCTGATAATTTGCTTTTTCAAACTGTTTTGATCGTTCGACAGCTAAACTATGCTCTGCCACATCTCGAGTTAAAGTTGAGCCTGCACCTGTGGTTGCACCTTGAGCAATTTTAATTGGTGCAACCAATGAGTTATTGGTACCAATAAATACATTGTCTTCAATCACAGTACGATGTTTATTTGCGCCATCATAATTACAAGTGATTGTGCCTGCACCAATATTACAATCAGCACCTATATCTGCATCACCTAGATAAGTAAAGTGATTGGCTTTAGAGCCTACACCAATATTAGAATTTTTAACTTCGACGAAGTTGCCAATATGCACATCATTCGCAAGATTTGCTCCTGGGCGAAGACGGGCGAAAGGACCGATTTGAGTGTTTTCTCCAACGATCGCATTTTCAAAAATGCTATAGGCTTGAACTTTAGTGCCTGCCGCAATACGAGTATTTTTTAAAATACAGCCTGCGCCAAGTTGAACGTTGTCACCTAATTCGCAATCACCTTCAATGATGACATTGACATCAATTTGTACATCTTGACCACATTTCACAGTTCCACGCAGGTCAAAACGATTTGGATCAATTAAATGTACGCCTTGTTGCATCAATTCTTTTGCTTGTTGTTGCTGAAATTGACGTTCCAAAGTTGCAAGTTGTAGGCGGTCATTCACACCATCAACTTCAAACGCAAAATCTGGTTCAACCGAGGCAACTTCCAGACCATCCGCAATCGCCATTGCAACAATATCGGTCAGGTAATATTCACCTTGCGCATTTTCATTGGAAAGTTTTGGTAGCCATTGATGCAGCTTGGCATTGCTAACGCAATAAATGCCTGTATTGATTTCCTGAATCTGGCGTTGTGCTTCATTGGCATCTTTATGCTCAACAATGGCCTGAATTTTACCGTCTTGGCGGACAATGCGACCATAACCTGTTGCATCTTCTACGGTAAGCGTAACTAAGCCAATGCCTGTCTGAGTAGAGGCATCTAATAGTTTTTGTAGGGTATTTACATGAATACAAGGTACATCACCCGATAAAATCAGCGAAATACCGTCTTGAGGTAAAACAGGTAATGTCATTTGCACTGCATGACCTGTGCCCAATTGTTCGGCTTGTTCAACCCACTCAACCTGTTCATTGGCAAAACTTTGCTTAACCAGCTCACCGCCATGACCATAAATCGTAATAATATTTTGGGCATGTAATTTTTTCGCCGTTTGAATGACGTGACCGAGGAGGGGGCGGCCTGCAAGTGGTTGTAATACTTTTGGTAGTTGTGAACGCATTCGCGTTCCTTTCCCCGCTGCAAGAATAATAACAGTTGTTGACATAACTAACTCTAATTCAATGGCTTAAGTCAAAAAATAAAAAAGAATAATAAAAATACAAAGCGCAGCCCAAAGACCTGCAATGATGTCATCAAGCATAATCCCTAGACCACCAGTAACTTTTTGGTCTGCCCAACTAATCGGAAATGGTTTCCAGATGTCAAATATACGGAAAAAAATAAAACCGACAATGACCCATAACCAATTTAATTGCTGTAGATAGAGCAAGGGTAGGAGCGTAATAGATTGCCCTGCAAATTCATCCCACACAATTCGACCATCATCATGTACATGAATGACTTTCGCTGTTTGCCCACAGATGTATATGCCCACCAAAGACATGATAAAAATTGCTAAAACACTCAAATTAAAACCGAGATATAACCATAATGGTGTAAATAACAATGCAAATGCAGAACCAAATGTTCCCGGTGCTTTAGGACTGAGACCAGAACCAAATCCAACCCCGCAGAAAACGATGCAGCGATCGAACCAAGTCATCTGTTTGAAGTGAATGGGAGGCTTATGCAAAATGTTGGTATCCATGAATTTGTAGTGGGTAATTTTCACCCATATACTCAAATAACAATCCAGTTTGTTGGGTAATTTTGCCGATTATTGTAAGCGGAACATCTAATTGTTGTCGCGACAGTTTTTCAAAATTTTGCGGTGATATTGTAAAACATAATTCGTAATCATCACCACCTGCAAGCGCATAATGCCAAATTTGTCTCAAATCTAATTCTTTTAGTGACTGATCTATCGGAAGCTGTTCAAGCTGTAATGTTGCACCTACTTTTGAGGCGTTCAGAATATGTCCTAAATCTTGTGCGAGTCCATCTGAAACATCAATCATACTTGAGGCTAAACCTTTTAGCTGTTGCCCCAAATTACAACGAGGTGTTGGATAATCTAGGCGTTGTTGTAAAGGATGTCCTAAGTGTTGTAATCCAAACGCAGCATCACCAATCTGTCCACTCATACAGACATAGTCGCCGACTTGTGCGCCTGCACGCGTGATGGCTTGACCTTGTTCAATCCAGCCTAAAGCGGTGACACTTATAGTGAGTTGGGTGCTTTGAGTAGTATCGCCACCGATTAGGCTAACACCAAATTGATCGCAACAATCAAAAAGACCCTGACTAAATCCAGCCAACCAGTCATGATCAACGGTAGGGAGGCTGAGTGCGAGTAAAATACTATGGGGTTTTGCACCCATTGCGGCGAGATCAGATAAATTGACCGCGACACTTTTCCAGCCAATGGCATGGGCAGAGGTATCTAAGGGAAAATGTCGACCAGCAACCAATGTATCTGCACAGATCACGAGTTGTTGTGAGGGAGGAGGGGTAACAATGGCTGAGTCATCACCGATACCTAAACTGACATCAGATTTTGATGTACGTTTAAAGTACCGCTCAATAATTGAAAACTCAGCCATGCAACATCAAGCCTATTATTTTGCTTGTTGTTTTTCAGCTTCACGAAGCTTTGATGAAAGACGGTCTAATACACCATTGATGTATTTATGGCTGTCTGCACCACCAAAGTGTTTTGCTAGCTCAATTGCTTCATCAAGTACAACGCGGTATGGAACTTCGAGATGATCTCGTAATTCATAAGCACCAAGTCGTAAGGTTGCAAGTTCTACACCATCTAGTGCAGTTAACTCACGATCAAGTACAGGGATGAGTAACTCATCTAAAGCTTCATGTTGAGCAACCACTTGAGTGAGCAATTCATGGTAATAGTTAAGGTCAACTTTGTGCATCGCATTTTCTACACGTGTACGTGCTTCAATTTCATGGACAGGGTTATGACTCATTTGCCATTCATAAATCCCTTGTACAGCAAAACGACGTGCTTTGCGTTTCGCTGCATAAGCGGCCTGAAGTGTTTGCGACATGCTTTAAATTGCCTTTAATAAGTTAACCATTTCGATTGCAGTCAATGCAGCTTCGCTACCTTTGTTTCCTGCTTTCGTACCTGAACGTTCGATTGCCTGTTCAATGCTGTCTGTCGTTAAGACACCATTGATCACAGGCATTGTGCTTTCAAGTGCAACTACCCCTAAACCTTTCGCACATTCACCTGCAACAAAATCAAAATGTGGTGTACTACCACGGATCACTGCACCGAGTGCAATGATGGCATCAAATTTGTTTGAAGCCGCTAATTTTTTTGCAACGATAGGAAGTTCCCACGCACCTGGTGCGTGAATAACAGTAATCGCATCTTCTGAAACGCCATGACGTTTTAAAGTGTCGATCGCGCCTTCAAGTAAATGTTCAACCACGAAGCTGTTGAAACGTCCTACTAAGATCGCATAACGACCTTCGCTTGCGAGATGTAATAAACCTTCAATTCGGCGAATTGCCATAGCAACCTCGATTATTTTGCTGTGATTTGATCGGCAGTGATGTATTCCACTACCTCTAAATTAAATCCTGATAAGGCATTGAAACGAAGCGGAGAACTCAATAGCTTCATTTTCTCAACACCCAGATCACGTAAAATCTGTGCACCGACACCAATGGTCTGATATTGCTGGGAGAGGGCAGCATTGGACTTAAGTGGTTTTGGTTGATTTAACTGCTCTAAGGCATGTCCTAGATCTTCCAAGTGATCTTGTCCAATCCAAACCAATACACCGCGCTCGCTTGCAGCAATTGTTTTCATTGCTAGATCTAAATTCCACGCTGCCGAACCATCGGCCTTATTTAATTTTAATAAGTCGCGAACAGGATTAAAACCATGCACACGAACAGTGGTCACGCCTTGTTTCGGTTCGCCTTTTACTAAAGCTAAATGGATATCTGGATTACCAATTTCACGATATTTATACAGTTCAAATGTACCGTATTCAGTATCAATGGTTTCTTGAGACAAACGTTCAACAGTTTGTTCATTGGTCATGCGGTAATGGATCAGATCCGCAATTGTACCGATTTTTAAACCATGTTTTTCTGCAAAAACTTCTAAGTCTGGACGGCGTGCCATGGTGCCGTCTTCATTGATAATTTCACAGATAACAGAGGCAGGCTCTAGACCTGCTAAACGGGTGAGGTCGCACCCTGCTTCCGTATGACCTGCACGGTGCAATACACCGCCTGGTTGAGCCATCAATGGAAAAATATGACCAGGTTGAACGATATCGCTTGGTTTAGCATGTGCTGCAACTGCGGTGCGAATTGTATGCGCGCGTTCAGCAGCGGAGATACCGGTACTGATCCCTTCAGCTGCTTCAATCGACAGCGTGAAGTTAGTGGCATGTTGTGCACCGTTTTGATCTACCATTAACGGTAAATTAAGCTGTTTACAGCGATCACGACTCAAAGTTAGGCAAACTAGGCCGCGCGCATGCGTAATCATGAAGTTAATATCTTCAGGGCGAACATGCGTTGCAGCGATGACTAAGTCACCTTCATTTTCACGATCTTCATCATCCATTAGGATGACCATTTTGCCTGCACGAATATCTGCGACAAGCTCTTCAACACGACTCAGCGGCATTCGCTTTCACCTTTTATGCTGCCTTTTAGGGCACTAGTATTCGATAAATCTGGTGTAGTTTACCGTATTTTAATAAATTTCGCCTGTGCTTCTTTATCAATTAAAAAAGTGAATCAAGCAAATAATAAAGCAACGCTTTATCCTAATGGGCATTTATAGCCCTGTAAGGGAGCGTTGCATTTTGAATTTGAATCGATACATTCGATCGAGCTAAGATTCAGTCGAAGCTTTTACTTTTTTACCCATCAAAATTTCAGTGCGCAGGTTTTGTGCTACGGTGGCACATTGCTCATTCATCCCATTAATCATAAAGGCATGACGAGTCATAATACTACTCGGATTTGGCATCACAACTAATTCATAACTGTTTTGAACCGTTTTGAGTTGCTCATGATTGAGGTGTAAAGCTGCTTCCTTGGCATGTAAGTGTTGAGTTAAGCGCTTGGCTGCCTCAATCGCATCTAATTGCATCGCTTCTACAGCACTAGCAACAGCACCGCGTGTTTGTAGTGCAAAACGTTTATCTTCACGATAACGCTTATATAAAACATCTGCCAATAACTGGAAAACAGCACCAATCATCATCAGGCATTCTAATGCATGAGGATGTTCTGATGTCGTCGACAAGGTTGCGCCTTCAGCATTAAATTCTTGAACGACGTTCATTTGTGCAGCGTCGAGTTGGTAATGCTTCGCACAGAGATCAATGCTTTTATCCAAGAATAATTGACAGAGTTTAAAATAAGGCACAGAAACGGATTGGTTGACACTGCTCAACAGTTGTTTTGGATCATAAAACTGGATATTCAGTGCGACGGTTTGATGATCTAAATTGACTTGTTGATCTGTTGTTGAAGCTTTTTCAATACGTGATTTTGGTTGAGCTTTTGCCTGTTGCTGTGCTTGTGCAACTAACGTGACTGTGTTTTGCTTCTCAAGTGCGAGAGCCTGAGTTAAACGTTGAATTTCATGTTTAAGATGATTTTCTTGGTTAATACGAGCTAAATATTCACTACGTGTTGGACGTGCAATGGCACGATACGCCAACCAGATCAACCCATGAATAAATAAAGATGCCAAAATCGCCAGCCACTGCGTGCGTAAGATTTCACCAATACTTGGTTGGATAAGCGTAATTTCAACCGTTCCCACTTTCTTTTCATTTTGTAGGGCATCACGCACAAAGACTTCACCCTGACGGGTTTTGGCCATACCACTGGTTGCAAGCACCTGTTTATTGGCATCGAGGATACGAATGGATGCGACACTTGGGTTGGTTGCATAACGGTTGGCCACCAGTGCCAATGAGACCGTGTTGGCAGGTTCCAGTTCTGAAAGGCTATCTGCCACAAGCTGACTGGTCATCAGTTGTCCCTGACTGGCGCGGTTTTCATTGAGTTGATGTGTCGTTGCAATCACCAGTAAAAAGGTATGCAGTGCAAAACTTACGATCAGCAGGCTAGCAAATAGCCCTTGGCGTGGCGCATTCAAGTTAAACTTCCAAGATAAATAAGAGTCAAATAGATTCAGGTCAGGTTATGTTATGATTCTTACATACAATAGTTGTCGCTCAACCACGAGTCAATTCATGCGAGAAATCATTCTTATATCCTTTTTAGGACCAGATCAACCGAATCAGTTTACTCGATTAATGCAGGTGCTCTCCGTACATTCTTTGCAAATACTCGATGTGGGTCAGGCTGTTATCCATAATCAACTCACCCTTGGGATTGTTGTGGCATCGGATAATGAGACTGCAACCGCATTGGCAATGAAAGAGATCCTGATTTTAGCACATGATATTGGCTTAACTGTGCGATTTAAACCAATCTCTAACGCAGAATATGAACAATGGGTGAGTGAGGGTGGACGAACCCGTTATATCGTGACGGCGCTTGCGCCAGAGCTGACCGCTGCGCATTTGCAGGCAGTCACTAAAATTGTATCGAGTCAGGGCTTTAATATTGAAACAGTAACACGCTTATCTGGTCGTTTAGATCTCGATGCAGAAAGCCAATTTCCACGTCGTGCCTGTGTTCAGTTTGGTTTAAGTGGACAAATGTTGGATGCACAAGCGATGCGAGCTGCATGTTTGAGTTTGTCAGGTGAGCTGAATATTGATGTAGCGGTACAAGAAGATAATGCTTACCGTCGTAATCGTCGTTTGGTTTGTTTCGATATGGACTCAACCTTGATTGAACAAGAGGTGATTGATGAATTGGCGCTAGAAGCAGGTGTCGGTGAACAGGTCGCTGAAATTACTGAGCGTGCCATGCAAGGTGAACTCGATTTCCAACAAAGTTTTCGTGCACGTGTTGCATTATTAAAAGGCTTGGATGCTTCTGTATTACCTAAAATTGCAGAACGTTTAACCGTGACGGAAGGGGCGGAACGTTTAATCTCGACTCTGAAAGCATTGGGATATAAAACGGCAATCTTATCGGGTGGTTTCCAGTATTTTGCTGAATATTTACAAGCAAAGCTCGGTATTGATGAGGTACATGCCAATATTTTAGATGTACAAGACGGGTTGGTGACAGGTGAAGTCAAAGGTGCGATCGTGGATGGCGCACGTAAGGCTGAATTATTGCGTCAATTGGCAGATAAAATGGGAATCTCATTAGAGCAGGCGATGGCTGTTGGTGATGGTGCTAATGATCTACCAATGCTATCAATCGCAGGTTTAGGCGTGGCGTTCCGCGCTAAACCACTTGTTCGTCAAAATGCCAATCAGGCAATTTCAAGTGTTGGTTTAGATGGTGTTTTGTACTTATTGGGTATGCATGATAAAGATTTAAATCGTGCTTAAAAGCTTAAAACACTTCCTGTGCATCATGTCGTTTTGTCACGATATGGTGCATTTTTATGGTGTCATGATTTGTTCATAATCATGTCTAAATGTATAGAAATACAACGATAAAAAAATTCAAGAAAAAGTTTTTCTACACAAAAAATATCGGCTATTTATTTGTAATGACACGCGGTAATTGATGCCATATAGCAATATTGATGTTTGATGATTTTAAAATGTGTAATGACAAAAACATATTGCGACAGCTTGTGTCGTAGCATTGGTTTTTACCTCTTTTCTTCTTAAAAAAAACTTCCATAATGCATAAAGACCTAAATGCAATGAGTTAGTAAGCGTTAGAAATTACACAACAATAGCGGTCTGAACAGAATAGACTAATTTTTTTAAGACGGAGGTTTATATGGAAGCAGCGAATTTCACCATGTGGGTTGGATTTGGCTTAATCGCTGTCGCAGTTATTGCTGTTTTCTTTTCTCCTTATCGTCGTTGGTTAGGCTTTATGCTAGCGGGTATGTTGAGTTGGGGATTATTAGAAGCGGTGCGCTTTGGTATGCAAACCATGTTCGAAATGTCGGTCGCCTATAGTTATTTGACAGCCTTAAGCCTTGCGATGGTAACGGTTACATTCATACTTTTACGTGAAGACAAACAAACACAAAAGCAATTGGCGAAACGTCAGTATATTGAACATACGCCAGTCTATAAGGATGACCAACAACAATGTTCTAGCCGATAATTTATAATAATTTGAACTACATCAAAGGCATGCTCAGCATGCTTTTTTTGTGCTAACTTTCTGCAACAAAGCTTTTACAGACCTATCGACAATTGTGCTAGGATACGGTTGTCTTAATTTTCATCATTATACTGTAGGCATAAATGTCATGAAGCTTTCTTCTTTACCTGTGATTCAGTTACCGATCGTTGATGTAAGCACTGACCCACTTGATCTATTAGTGGCAGGTTTGGCGTTACGTATGAAGCAATTGGCACGTACGAGCCCAAAGTTTATTGAATTGGTTCATGATCGTGAATTTCGTATTCAAATTGGTACAGATTTAGGTTTGGCACGTCAGATTATTGTCAATCGTGGCAAAATTGATACGGTTGCGGGTAGTCCTGAAAAAGCTGATTTTATTTTGCAATTTGCTTCAAGTGAGCAAGGCGTAAAAACTTTGGTGAAGGGTGATCCAACTGCATTCATGACAGGTATGCAAGATGGCAGCATTAAAATGGAAGGTGACTTCAGCTTGTTAGTTTGGTTTAACCAAGCAGCTAAATTGATTCCACCGAAAGTGCCAAAACCAGTAAAAGAAAAAATTCGCCAAGCACGTGCATTTATTAAAGAAAAAACAGGTAAATAAACCAACCTGAAAAAAACTCCCTAAAAGGGAGTTTTTTTATGTCTCATTTATTCAATTTCTAAATTAAAAGTCACTGGTCCGTCATTGATTAAATGCACTTTCATATCAGCAGCAAAAATACCTGTTTGGACATGAGCAAATTGTTGACGTGCATACTCAACCAATTGCGCATACAAAGCTTTCGCTTCGGCTGGCGGCATGGCAGGTCCAAAGTCAGGGCGTAAGCCTTTTTGTGTTTGCGCCATCAAAGTAAATTGTGAAACCAATAAAAGTCCACCCTGAGCTTGGCTTAGATTCCACCCCATTTTGCCTTGTTCATCATCAAATATTCGATATTTTAAAATCTTATCAATAAGCTTTTGTCCTTGCTCTAAAGTATCGCTTTTACCTAGACCTAAGAATACGAGTAAGCCGTGCTGAATTTCGCCAGTGGTTTGACCCTCAACCACGACTTTCGCTTCTAAAACTCGTTGAATTAATGCGCGCATAAGATTAAAAAATAGGTGAAATAGAGTGAGGCAGTGTAACAGACACCGCATATAAAAATGAGTTGTGCAGCAAAAGTCTACTATTCAATCCCAGCCATTTGGTTGTATAACAACTGATATTGCAAAAGAATTGGTCAAAACCATCGCCTATGTCTGCCATTATTCAATCTTTACTCGACACTGACTTATATAAATTCACCATGCTACAAGTGGTGCTGCATCAATTTCCACAGACGCATAGCGTGTATTTATTTCGCTATCGAAACTTAGAAGATACGGTTTATCCTTTGGTTGAGATTCTAGAAGATCTAAATCATCAGCTTGATTTACTCTGTGAATTGCGTTTTGCTGAAGATGAGTTGCAATATCTTCGTTCTTTACGTTTCATCAAAGTGATTTTGTTGATTACCTTGAATTATTCCAGTTAAAAAGACGTTTTATCCAAGCCAGTATTGATGAATCGGGTCGGTTGGATATTCGGATTGAAGGGCCGATGGTTCAGGCCATGATGTTTGAGATTTTTGTATTGGCGATCGTCAATGAGTTGTATTTCCGCCGTATCCGTAACGATGAGGTATTGGCGGAAGGTGAGCGTCGCTTACAACAGAAATTACTTCAGTTAGAACAATATGCAAAAGAACAAAAAGAGAGTGATCCACCATTTTTAGTTTCGGATTTTGGCACACGCCGTCGTTATAGTTTTGAATGGCAAAAACATGTGGTACAAGCCTTTTATGCGGTTGCACCAAAAGTGTTTCGTGGAACCAGTAATGTTCTACTTGCTAAAGAGCTGGGTATTAGCCCAATCGGGACGATGGCACATGAGTTTTTACAAGCGTTTCAAGCTTTAGATGTCCGATTACGTAATTTTCAAAAAGCGGCTCTAGAAGCATGGGTACAAGAATATCGTGGTGATTTAGGCATTGCTTTGACCGATGTGGACAGAATGGATGCTTTTCTACGTGATTTTGATTTGTACTTTGCCAAAATAACGATGGCTTACGTCATGACAGTGGCGATCCTATGAATGGGGGGATAAAGCGTATGCGCACTACCGCAAATTAAAGATTGATACCAAAACCAAAATGCTGACTTTTAGTGATGGTCTCAATTTAGAAAAAGCATGGCTATTGCATCAATATTTTAAAGATCGTTTTCAAGTCAGTTTTGGTATTGGGACGAATCTGACCAATGATATGGGGCAAAAACCTCTGAATATTGTATTGAAGTTAGTGGAGTGTAATGGTCAATCGGTGGCCAAAATTTCCGATAGTTCGGGCAAAACCATGACTGACAATGAAACTTTCCTTGCATATTTAAGACAGGTGTTTGAGATCGAAGAGGTCAGCTAATCTATAGCTGATTTTCTGCTAATTGAAAGCAAAAAATCAGACAAAGATAAAAAGTCGGCTATGTTAAAATTGATTCAATGCGGATAGAAAATAGCATAAAAATGACTGATGTAGATTTTAAACTGGGTTTACTGATTGAGCCTGAAGAACTTGTACCTTATTTAGGACATGAGCTGATTCGTGTCGTTGATTTAAGCCGAGCATCGGTTTATGAACAATTGCATATTCCTCATGCCATTCATTTACAACCTAAATTCTTGGTTGCACAGCATGAACAGGCGAATGGCGTATTGCCAGATGTAGAGGGCCTGCAAACCCTGATTGAGAAGCTGAATATCTCACCGCAGCACCATGTGGTGGTGTATGACGATGAAGGTGGGGCGTGGGCAGGGCGTTTAATCTGGAACTTACATTGTCTTGGTTTTAACCGCACCAGTTTGATTAATGGTGGGATTCATGCTTGGCTGGGGGCAGGCTTACCAACCACAGCAGATATAGATAAAGTCATCCCTGTGAGCGAGCTTGTACAAGTTAATTTGAATAGCGTGCAACAGTATCGAGTTGAATACAATGAATTGCTTCAGCAGGTTCAACAACAGAATATTCAGCTCTGGGATTGTCGCACTAACGAAGAATATACTGGACTACGTTTAGCTGCGCGACGCGGTGGTCACATCCCAAATGCATTGCATTTTGAATGGAGTACTGCCCTAAACCGTGAAAATCATCTAAAATTACACCCGCTTGAACGCACTCAACAACGTTTAGAACAATTAGGCTTTAATTTACAACAACCTGTGGTGGTGTATTGTCAGTCACATCATCGTTCGGGTTTGGCGTATATATTGGCTAGATTGCTCAATTGGCAAGTCAGAGCCTACGATGGTGCGTGGAGTGAATGGGGCAATCGCCTCGATAGTCCTATTATTTCAGGGGAGTCACCGTCTTGAGTTTTTCAGCAGATTTAAAAAAACAACTTTTTATCAAAGCACAAAATTTAGTACCGCAACATCAACTGAGCCGTGTTATTGGCAAAGTTGCAGCAAGTGAAAACGTTTTGGTGAAAACTGCTGTGATTCAAGCGTTCAAAGCAAAATACGGCATTGATATGAGCATTGCCGAACAAACGAATCCGAATCAATATAAATCATTTAATGAATTTTTCACTCGTGCATTAAAACAAGGTGTACGTGGTGTAGATGAACAAGCGGATAGT
>JAXMGF010000045.1:0-12636 GCA_046347365.1 Acinetobacter sp.
TCATGGAATAGCGACAGCACAGCGCCAATTGCCAGTTTGATCTCGAAGCGAATGGTTACATAGATCAGCATCAGCAGGAGCGCAAGTGCAACCGCACCCGCAGAACGTACATAAAGTTCATTACCCACTGCACCCCCGACAGAATCCACCTTATGCACTTCTGCGGCATTGTTTGGCAATTGAACCGCTTTGGTGATGGTGTTGTTCAGGTCTTCAACATTAAGGTCTTCCTGAACAGGCATACGCACGATCAGGTCAGTGTTACTGCCCAGAGTTTGTACCACGGCATCCTTGAATCCAGCACGATCCAGTGCCTGAACCACCTGAGCAGGCTGTACCGCCTGTTTATAGTTCAATTCAGCCGATATACCACCAGTGAAGTCCAGACCGAGGTTCAGGCCTTTGGTGACAATAAAGAAGATGCTGGCAATAGTCAGCAAAATCGAGAAGATTGCGGCAGGTTTGGCAATCTTCATGAATGGAATGATTTTTAGATTATCTGGACGACCGTATTGTTTTGAGTCTTGTTGAGTCAGATCAGTCATGTGAATCTCCTTAAATACTCAACTTTTTCAAATTACGGCGTTTGCCATAAATGAGCTGTACGATGGCACGAGTCACGGTAATCGCAGTAAACATTGAGCAGATGATACCGATCATCAAGGTCACAGCGAAGCCCTTGATTGGACCTGTACCAATTGCAAACAGAATAAATGCCACGATAAAAGTGGTTAGGTTCGAGTCAAAAATGGTGTTATAGGCTCGATCATAACCCGCGACAATCGCTTGCTTGGGCGATGCACCCCAGAGCATCTCTTCCCGTATCCGTTCACAGATCAGGACGTTGGCATCGACCGCCATACCAATGGTGATCACGATACCTGCAATACCTGGCAGGGTGAGGGAAGCGCCAATCCATGACATTACAGTAAGAATCATGGCAAGGTTGAACACCAATGCAAAGTTGGCAATCAAACCGAATAAACGGAAGAACACGATCATCCAGATCGCAACCAACAGGAAGCCGATTTGGGTAGATAACACGCCCTTATCAATATTTTCCTGACCCAGGCTAGGACCGACTACACGCTCTTCCACGAAGTACATTGGTGCAGCCAAGGCACCTGCACGAAGCATCAACGCCAGTTCAGCCGCTTCCTGTGGAGAGTCAAGCCCTGTGATACGGAACTGTGAACCCAACACGGCCTGAATGGTTGCGGCATTGATCACCACAGACTCGGTATATGGAGTACGAACTTCAGTTTGGGTCCCTGTTTGAGGATCAGTGACATAGCTGATTTTTTGCTTATTTTCAATAAACAGCACTGCCATTCGTTTACCCACAGCACCACGGGTGGCATCTGCCATGAGCTTGCCACCAGCGGAGTCCAGAGTAATGTTGACTTCTGCACCACCTGAATCCTGACTAAAGCCAGAGGTTGCGTTCTGGACGCGTTCACCGGTCAAAATACGGTTACGGTTTAACAGAAGTTGTCGGCCACTATCCAGTGATTCATAGGCAAATACTTCCGTACCTGGAGGAAGCGGCTGACCATTATATTTTCCTGTATATGGGTCAATATATTGATCATTACTATCAGCAACCAAGCGGAACTCAAGGTTTGCGGTACGTCCAAGAACACGTTTTGCCTCGGCAGTATCCTGTACGCCTGGCAATTCAACCACAATACGGTTGTTACCCTGTGTCTGTACCAGTGCTTCAGCCACACCCAACTCGTTAATACGGTTGCGTAGGGTGGTCAGGTTCTGATTCACTGCATAAGACTGGATTTCCTGACGGCGTGCATCAGTGTAATTCAGTTTTAAGGTGGCGCCTGTAGCCGTTGCAACCGCCTGCTGGGTAAACTCATTACTATTACGGCGCAGGAAATCTGCCGCGGCATCACGATCTGCGTTGTTAGCAAATTGGATGGTAATGGTGTTATTGCTTAAATTAAGGTTGTTAAACTTGATTTTGTTGTCACGAAATTGACGACGCAGATCAGTTGCAGATGTTTCCATACGCTGACTAATTGCTTTATCCATGTCGACTTCAAGCAGGAAATGTACACCACCACGCAAGTCCAAACCAAGTTTCATCGGTTTGGCCCCAATCTTTTGCAGCCATTCTGGTGTGGTTGGTGCAAGGTTGAGGGCAACCACGTAGTCATCACCCAAATCACGGCGTAGTACTTCTTTAGCCTTTAACTGGGCCTCTGAAGAGTCTAAACGGAGTAATGCCGCGTTGTTGGTGAAGCTATTGTCGTGACTGCTGAGGTTGGCAGCTTTTAAAATCTGCTCAGCTTTTTGCACTATGCTCTGATCAATCTGGGTACCTGCCTTTGCCCCAGAAATCTGGACAGCAGGTTCATCTGGATACAGACTAGGAAGTGCATATAACGTACTGATCACAAGTACCACAAGGATCAGTAAATATTTCCATGCAGGGTAACGCATTCGCTTTCTTCTTAAATGAAAAAGTCGTGCTGAGGCACGACGATCTTATGATTAAAGGTTGTTTAAAGTGCCTTCAGGCAATACTGAAATGACACTGGCACGCTGGATTTTGACTTCTACGCCACGAGAAAGCTCAACAACGGCAAAGTCACCATCAAGTTTGGTGATTCTCCCCATCAAACCACCAGCAAACACGATTTCACTGCCAACACCTAGGCTTTCAATCAAAGAACGATGTTCTTTGGCACGTTTCGCCTGTGGTCTCCAGATCAGGAAATAGAAGATCGCGATAAATACCGCAATCATCAATAAGTTTGCCATCAGGCTAGGACCTTGCTGAGCCGCTGGTGCAGCGTGAGCAGTAGAAATTAAAAAGCTCATTTCGATTTCCTAAAGTTAAAAAGCCAAAAAATTAACAATAAATTCCAATTCGTTTTGCAATGTACCCTGTCTTGCGGTCAGGCGCAAATCTTGATGCACTTACTTCACATTAGTCTTCAGGGCAGGGTGGAACTTCCAGTCCACGACGCGCATAAAAGTCCTGAACATAGTCATCAAATGTGCCATTATCCAGTGCATCACGCATGCCCTGTGTCAGGCGCTGGTAGTAACGCAGGTTATGGATGGTGCCAAGCATGGAGGCCAGCATCTCACCGCATTTCTCTAAATGATATAAATAGGCACGGGTGAAGTTTTTACAAGTGTAGCAGTCACAATGTGGATCTAAAGGTCCTTTATCATGACGATATTTACTGTTACGGATTCTGACCAGACCATCGGTGACAAAATAATGGCCATTACGGGCATTACGAGTTGGCATCACGCAGTCGAACATATCGACACCACGGCGAACGGCTTCAACGATGTCTTCTGGTTTGCCGACACCCATCAAATAACGTGGTTTATCCTGTGGCATTTTGTTGGGTAAATAATCCAGTACCTTGATCATTTCCTCTTTCGGTTCACCCACCGATAAACCACCAATCGCATAGCCATCAAAGCCAACCTCTAACAGGCCGTTGAGTGACTCATCACGCAGGTCTTCGTACATGCCACCCTGAATAATGCCGAATAAGGCATTTTTATTGTTGAGTTCATCATGGTGGTGGGTTTTACAACGTTTTGCCCAGCGTAAGGAAAGCTGCAATGATTTTTGCGCTTCTTCATGGGTTGCAGGGTAGGGTGTACACTCATCAAAGATCATCACGATGTCTGAATTGAGTACACTTTGAATCTCCATTGAAATTTCAGGAGACAGGAACACTTTCGAACCGTCGATAGGCGAGCGGAAAGTCACGCCCTCTTCCTTGATTTTACGCATTGCACCCAGGCTAAACACCTGAAAACCACCTGAGTCGGTCAAAATTGGTTTATCCCATTGGATAAACTCATGTAGACCGCCATGCTCCTTAATGACTTCCAGACCAGGACGTAAATACAGATGGAACGTATTTCCCAAAATAATCTGTGCCTGAATTTCTTCAATGTCACGAGGTAACATACCTTTCACTGTACCGTAGGTACCAACAGGCATAAACACAGGTGTTTCAACCACACCATGTTCTAAAGTGAGTCGACCACGACGGGCACGTCCCGACTGACCTAATTTTTCAAATTTCATGACACATCCTGAGCAAGATCGAAGCACTGCTTTGAGCGCAGCGCAAGGCGAAAAAACAGTTCGCTGATCAAAAGCGGCTATTTTCCTTGATTATGGCGTGTAGTTCTACTACTAAATGTAGCGTAAGTTAAAAAATAAAAAAGCCAATCAAGATAAAGCTTAGATTGACTTATATTCAAGTAAAAATAAATTTTAAAAATTCGGTTTATAGTCAAAATTTTCCGTTGCAAGATTATCCTTAAACGGGCGAATGGTTTTCTTGGATAAGGTTAGGGTATTGATCAGGTTGTTGGGGAACACCTCGATCTGGTTATTAAATAATTCTACGTTACGGTTAAAGATGGTAATGGCAGCACCGACATTTTCATTTTGTTCCTGAATGTCATCCATCATCTTGCTATACAGCGCATCGGCTTTGAGTTCAGGGTAGTTCTCAACCACGACATTGAGGCTACGGATCAGTTCCTTGCTCAT
Source organism: Acinetobacter sp. (assembly GCA_046347365.1). Lineage (GTDB taxonomy): Bacteria > Pseudomonadota > Gammaproteobacteria > Pseudomonadales > Moraxellaceae > Acinetobacter. The sequence goes on from JAXMGF010000045.1 coordinate 4,553, forward strand.
TTTTTCAATGTGCTGTAACTGGGAAATATCCGTGTCATTCACATTTAAATTGAGAATCTGTTGACGTAGCTCAGTGACTTTTTCCAGTGTCGATTTTTCAAACTGGGTGTATTGGGCCAGCGTTGCCTCTAAGGCTTCTAGCGTTTTGACTTTTTGACGTTCAAAATTTGCAACTTCAGACCAAGCGCGTTTGGTGGCATTGAAATAACGGACAATATTGTTGCGGATGGAAACGCCCCATACAATCAGTACCACAAAAATCCCCAAAAAGATCAGTAAACCTGTCATCGCTATTCCTCTTATTGTTATCGCCAGATTACTAGCTAATTAAATTCAGCATCAGTTGTTGAAACTTTTGATATTGCGGCATGGTCATGGTACGTAAATGTCCGCGTAATGCTGAAATATTATGAATTTCACTACGTTTACTGGCGGTTTGGAAAAGGTTTTGTTCGCCGAGGTAACACAAAATTTGCTCTTCATGATGATAAATTAAATCACCTGTAAAATGTTCAAAAAAATCATGTAATTTTAAGGTCATACTGGGGCCAACTTCCTTGGCGAGTTGATGCTGGTCAAGACCGAAAATTTTAAGTTTCTGGTTGATTAAAATATCGCTGCTTTGCCATGAGTTGGTATAGGGCGCAAAAAAACGTGAACGCTGATTGCTCACCGCGACACCCAACGCAGGTATCTGAAAGATAAAAGCCCCCCACAAATCCTTATGAATTTCTTTTACAATTTTTTTCTTATTGTTTTCCTGAAAAATCGGCATTTCACTGACGTAGTGATATTGAAAAATTAGAACCTGATGTTCTGTTACGCCATCATGCCATGTGGTCGAAGCATATTGCGTGATTTCGTTAGATTCAGTGCCACGGTTAAACAGGGGAAAGTATTGCTTTACCTACTGATCACTAAAAGGGGTTGTGCCTGTATGGGCAGATAGGCAGGCAACTGTTGAAACTGTAGACCATAACGCAATACAGTCATGCGCTGTTCCAGATAATTGATGACCTGTGTCAATGGTTCTTTGGGTTCATAGAGTAAATAGGCTAAAAAGCCTGTTAAAAAAGCCCACAGAAAACTCCAGATAAACTGAATATGGGGATGAAGAAAATAGCCAAAAATGAGTGTACTCATACTGGTAATTGCCAAAGATAAGGCAGTACATTAAAAAAGCGTAAACCATGATCCTCACGCCAAGGATGCAAGGCATCCAGCAACTCCTGATCGTTCTGTGATTTTTGCCCGATCTCCCAAAGTCGGGCAATATTGCGAAAAACCTGGGCATTTTTTTTGCGTCTTATATGTAGGGCTTCTTGGACGGTGTCGATCGGCATGGAGAGGATCAATTCATTGTAATACGACTAAGATCGTTTAATTATGCTTTAACTTTCATAAACCAAGAAGTGGCATGTGAATCTGATTGTTTTTTTATCCCAAAGTAAATTTCCTATCATTCAATTTATTTTTATGAGGCAATAGGCTAAACCTTGATTTAGCCTATCTTTATATTTTTTAAGTTTCTAGTTTATCAACCAGCATCGCATCGCCATAACTAAAGAAACGATAGCGCTGTTCAACTGCATGTTGATAGGCCGCTAAAATATAGTCTCGATTTGATAAGGCTGAAACCAGCATCAGCAAAGTTGATTCTGGTAAATGGAAATTAGTGATCAATCGATCCACGATACAGAATTGATAACCTGGATAAATGAAGATTTGCGTATCACCTGTCCATGCGGCAATCTGACCTTGATTGGCTTGCGCTGCACTTTCCAGCGCACGAGTCGCAGTCGTTCCAACAGCAATGACTTTATTACCACGAGCTTTAGTTTCCAAAATCAGGTCAATGGTCGCCTGCGGCACATCACACCATTCACTGTGCATAATATGATTGGTGATGTCTGTGGTCCGTACAGGCATAAATGTACCTGCACCGACATGCAGGGTCACAAAGGTTTTTTGCACGCCTTTGGCTGCTAGTTGTTCCAATAGGCCTTGATCGAAATGCAGGCTTGCGGTTGGGGCAGCCACGCTGGCTATTTTTTCAGGGTCGTGAAATACCGTTTGATAACGTTCGGTATCAATTTCTGCTTCACGGTTGAAATAAGGTGGAATTGGGAACTGACCGTATTGATCCAGCACCGACAAAATTGGTTGTGAAAACTTAACCATAAACAGGTTTTCATGGCGACCCTGTACTGTCACAGGAATGGCATCTTCACCAATATATAGCTCTGCACCAGCCTTGGGTGAGTTGCTTGACTTAATGTGGCAGTGGGCGGTGTGGGTATCCAGCATCCGTTCAACCAGCACTTCGATTGCACCGCCTGTGGCACGTTTTCCTTTTAAACGTGCTTTCATGACTTTGGTGTCATTCAGCACCAGTAAATCACCATCTTCCAGTAAATCCAGAATATCGGTAAAGACATGATCATGGTACTGACCCTGTACATCAATATGCAGTAGGCGTGAGGCACTACGGCTTTCTAGTGGGTAACGGGCAATCAGTTCATCAGGAAGGTCAAACGAAAAGTCAGAGAGTTGCATAGATTTCTTTTCCACATCGAATCAGAACAGCATCTTTCTAAGGTTTATCCCTAAAATAAAAAACCCCAAACTTTTAATGCCAGTTTGGGGTTTTTGAAATCTTGGTCCCGAGGGTCGGACTCGAACCGACACGTCATCTCTGACAGCGGATTTTGAGTCCGCCGCGTCTACCAATTTCACCACCTCGGGAAGAGTGCGATGCTTTGTGTTGCGTATAATAGCCTTTTTAAAACAGTTGTCAATCATGCCTGCTGATCAATTGTTTAGTTTTAGAGCAATTTATAGATTTTTTATGTGTTTTTATAAAAATGTTCAGAAACAGCGAAGTTGCTTGTTTTATAATCAGAAATAAAATTTTGTTGAAAAATCACGTTTTGTTGCGAATTGATCGAATCAATAATTGCCTTTTATGTTAAAATTTGTTAATAGTGGCTGGTGATTTTCTCATTTTTTTTAAATAAAACCTACATACATGTCATAACGATAATATTCGAGAGGCGAGCATGGCGATTCAACTATTAGAATTACATCAGGCTGATAAGTTAAGTGCTTGTAAAATTTCTCTTTCTTTAGGTGTAACTTCAGAACAGAACTTGCTTGAGCAATTTTTGCAGTTTAACCGAAACCTGATGCAGGCCAATACCGCATTGCTTGTTTTTCATCAGGAACCTTATCTTTGGCATCGTTGCCCTGAAAAATTAAAAGTGATTGATTCTTCAAAAATTACCAAGAGCTTAAATACCTTATTTGTGAATGATGACCTGATTGACTGTAAACATCCACAATATCCAACATTGCTGGCTTTTCTGGCTTCACTTAAGCGAAAAGCGCAAACCGCAATCGCCCTGCAACTCAGACATCCCAATCAGACTGCCTTGGGTTATGTGATTTTATTCGATGAAGCGGCTCAGGAATTTACTGACTTACAAAAACAATTGTTGCAGGCGCATTGTGTCAGTTTCATGCAGCAACTGGAATTGAAGTTTAACCATGACGAATTAAAAGAATTATACCAACAGGAAGCGGCGCTTAATTTTAGTAAAACCAAGTTCTTCTCCATCATTTCCCATGACCTCCGTGCGCCATTTCATGGTTTGCTGGGTTTTTCCGAGATTCTGGCAAAAGAGCGTGACACACTGGATGAGGCAAGTGTCCAGAATATTGCAGACTATCTTTATGATACTGCCCAGTCGACCTATAACCTGCTGGAAAGTCTGTTAAATTGGTCAATGGCCGAGGGTGGACGCTTTAGCGCTTATCCTATTGAATTTAAGTTAAGACAAGTGACCACCATTGTCACGGATATTTTAAGGACACTTGCAGTCAAGAAAAATATCAATCTGATCAATGATGTGCCAGAACATATCAAGGCCTATGCTGATATGAATATGGTCACTTCCCTGATTCAGAATCTGGTGTCGAATGCCTTGAAATTTACCGATATAGATGGTTTAGGCGTGGTGTCGATTCGCGCGGAAAAGCAGGGTCGCCATGTTGCCATTTATATTCAGGATACAGGTTTGGGTATGACCGATGAGCAAATGGCAGAGTTGTTCCATCCTCGCCTAACTGTCAGCTTAAAAGGTACAGCAGGTGAAAAGGGTGCAGGCTTAGGCTTGACCTTGTGCAAGCGTTTTGTCGATTTAAATCATGGCGAAATTAGCGTCAGCTCGAAAGAGGGTGAGGGAACCACCTTCAAGGTACTGTTGCCAGCCGCAGGTGAGCACATGGATGTATGTGTTGAACAACCTAAAACCAAGGCAAAATTAGCCTAAACAGATTTTAAAGATAAGCTCGTAACTGATATAAATGATCTGAGATGACATGACATTAGTCGAGCTTTTTGATATGAATGTGGAACAGCGACAAAAAACTCTGGTTGCAAGCCAATATGCTGAGCAAGTTTTAAATTTATACCAGTCACAATTAGAACAAGACTACTTGGAAGATCAATTTCTTGATTCGCTTTCAACTGAAAGTATCCACCAGAAAGTCCAGCATGCTGTCATAGATTTAACTGATGAGCAGGCATGGATGAAAGCCCTGCGTATTCTACGTGCCAGGCTGATGTTTCGCTGGATTTGGCAGGATGCCAATCAACTCACCAATGTCGTTACCCTGACCCGTGAACTTTCTGATTTTGCCGATGCCTGTATCTGTGCAGCCAAGGCATTTGCACTTGTTCCCCTGATTGCCAAACATGGCGAACCGATAGGCTATTCAGGTCAGGTTCAGGACTTGATTGTGATTGGTATGGGGAAGTTGGGTGCGCAGGAGCTGAATCTTTCCAGTGACATTGACCTGATATTTGCCTTTGATGAACAGGGTGAAACCAATGGTCGTAAATGTATAGATGTACAGCAGTTCTGCATTCTCTGGGGACAAAGCTGATTTACCTGCTGGATCACATTAGCGCAGATGGTTTTGTATTCCGTGTTGATATGCGTTTGCGTCCTTGGGGCGATGGTTCAGCGCTGGCGATTAGCCATACGGGACTGGAAAAATACCTAAGCCAGCATGGACGTGAATGGGAGCGTTATGCATGGATCAAGGCACGGGTGATTACAGGGGGCAAAGCAGGCGCTGAACTGATGGAAATGGCGCGTCCATTTGTGTTTCGCCGTTATGTCGATTATTCCGCCTTTGCCGCGATGCGTGAAATGAAAGCCATGATCGAGCGTGAGGTGATGCGCCGTAATATTGAGGATGACATTAAGCTTGGTGCTGGCGGCATTCGTGAAATTGAATTTATCGTTCAAGTGTTTAACTCATTTTGCGCTTGGCTCGAAACGTGAGTTGCAGGACCGTCAATGTCTGAATCGGTACATCATCTCGGTGAGGCTGAATTACTGGATCAGCAGGCAGTGATTGATCTTGAAGATGCCTACCTGTTTTTTTTAAGGACAGGTTGAGCATGCTATTCAGGCATTGAATGATCAGCAAACCCAGTCCCTGTCAAATGAACCTGAATTAAGGCAGCGCATGATTGAGACTTTGGGATTTGCAGATTGGCAAGCCTTTGTTGATGTGTTAGACAAAGCGTGACAAGGTCGAGTTCCAGTTCAAGCAACTGATTCAGGAACAGGAATATGCATCACCCATTGATGATTTTTCACAACTGGAACAGCGTCTCAATAGTGTACTGGATGATAATGCCCAAAACCTGATTCAAAACTTCTGGCATGGGCAGGCTTTACGTAAGATCCCAGCCAGTGCGCTGGAACGTTTAAAGAAATTCTGGCCGCATTTGATCGAGGCAATCTTACAGTCACCGCAACCACAAGTCGCTTTGTTGCGTTTGATGCCATTAGTGGAGTCAGTGCTGCGCCGTACCATTATGTTGGTGATGTTGATGGAGAGCCGTGGTGCTTTGCAGCGGCTGGTCAAAATGGCAACGGTGAGTCCGTGGATTTGTGAGGAACTGGCGCAATATCCAGTGTTGCTGGATGAATTCTTGTCGATGGATTTTGGCTTGCCGCAACGCGACGATTTAGAGGATTCATTACGCCAGCAATTACTACGTATTGAGATTGATCAGGTCGAAGACCAGATGCGGGTATTGCGCTTATTTAAAAAGAGCAATGTACTGACTGTTGCGGCCAGTGATGTACTGGCTGAAAGTCCACTGATGAAGGTTTCCGATGCCTTAACCGATATTGCCGAAGTCAGCGTACAGGCAACTTTAAATTTAGCCTATCAGGCGGTGGTGGAACGGCATGGCTATCCTGTCGGAATCAATGGTCAGCGCTGTCGTCTCGATGCCAAAGGCTTTGCGGTGATTGGTTATGGCAAGCTGGGTGGGATTGAGTTGGGTTATGGTTCTGACCTTGATCTGGTGTTTATTCATGCACTTGAGGAACAAAGTGAAACCGATGGCAAGAAAAGCATTAGTGGTGCCGAGTTCGCCATTCGGGTGGCACAAAAGTTTATGTCCCTGATGACCACGCAAACGCTGGATGGACGGCGGGTGTATGAAATTGATACACGTCTCAGACCCTCGGGTGAGGCAGGGATGTTGGTCACCAGTCTGAAAGCCTATGAACATTATCAGCAAAAAAGCGCATGGCTATGGGAACATCAGGCACTGGTTCGGGCACGTTCAATTGCGGGGGATGCTGATTTATGTCAGCAGTTTGAACAGATTCGCTGCCAGATTCTGACCCAAGTCCGTGATGAAAATGAAGTTCGTCAGGAAGTGCTAAAAATGCGTCAAAAAATGAAAGACCATTTGGGATCGTCTTCTGAACAAAAAAAACATGGCATTTTTCATTTAAAACAGGATGCAGGTGGTATCGTTGACATCGAATTTATGGCACAGTATGCAGTGCTTGCATGGGGCGGGACGAATCCAGATCTTGCCCATTATTCTGATAACGTAAGAATTCTTGAAGATGCTGCTCGAGCAGGCTGCTTATCCAGTGAAGATGCCACAGCACTCATCCATGCTTATCTCCGTGAACGAGCTGAGAGCCACCGTCTAGCGCTTGCAAATCAATCTATGCAAGTCAATGCTGCGGATTGGCACGATACCCGAGAGATCGTTTGCAAGTTATGGCAAAGGTTAATTGATCCAACTGCAATAGCATTGGAAAGTGAATGATTGTGTAAAAATTTGGAGTATGTGCCATGAATTTGGCTGATCGTGATGGTTTTATTTGGCAAGATGGAAAATTGGTTGATTGGCGTGATGCGAAAATCCACGTCTTAACACACACACTGCACTACAGTATGGGTGTTTTTGAAGGTGTCCGTGCTTATGAAACCCCAAATGGTACTGCAATCTTCCGTTTACAAGACCATACCAAACGCTTATTAAATTCAGCAAAAATTTATCAAATGAATGTTCCATTTGATCAAGTGACATTGGAACAGGCACAAATTGATGTGGTTCGTGAAAACAAGCTGGCATCATGCTACTTGCGCCCATTGATCTGGATTGGTTCTGAGAAGCTGGGTATTGCCGCGACTGACAATACCATCCACGCTGCAGTTGCTGCGTGGGGCTGGGGTGCATATTTGGGTGAAGAGGCGATGGCACGTGGTATTCGTGTGAAGACTTCATCATTTACCCATCACCATCCAAATGTGACCATGTGTAAGGCAAAAGCCTGCGGTAACTATACGGTGTCAATTCTGGCGCATCAGGAAGTGGCGCGTTCAGGTTATGATGAAGCGATGTTGCTTGATCCACAGGGCTTTGTATGTCAGGGTGCAGGTGAGAACGTATTCCTGATTAAGGATGGCGTTTTACATACGCCTGATTTGGCTGGTGGGGCGCTAGAAGGGATTACCCGTCAAACCGTGATTACCATTGCCAAAGACCTTGGCTATGAAGTGGTTGAACGCCGCATCACCCGTGATGAGTTCTATATTGCTGATGAAGCATTCTTTACTGGTACTGCTGCGGAAGTGACACCAATTCGTGAATATGATGACCGTGAAATCGGTTGTGGTTCACGTGGCCCGATTACCACTGTGATTCAAAAAACCTTCTTTGATGCAGTACAAGGTCGTAACGATAAATATGC
>JAXMGF010000046.1:0-12026 GCA_046347365.1 Acinetobacter sp.
TCTGAAGCCGCTGTTGCATTTTGAGCGTTTGGCAAATCTGCAGATACTTCATGTGCAGTCACAGCAGCCGCTTGTTGTTGCGGTGCTGGTGCAGCATGACCATAATCTTTTTGCCAAGCCAAAATAAGCAAATATGCGGTAACAAACATGGCTCCAAGAATTGCAAATCTGGCCCATTGTTGCATATCTATAATCCCAAATGGTTAGAGAGATTTTGCTTGAATAAACGATCACGAAAGGGTACAGCAACGTGATGCATTTGAGAATCTATTTGATGAAACGAAATAAAACGAAGTGCTTTGCGTGGTACTGGATCGTAGCCTGAGCCGCCCCAAGGATGACAACGGCAAATTCGTTTAGTCGATAACCAGACACCTTTGACCGCCCCATGTGTTTGCAATGCTTCAATCGCATATTGCGAGCAAGTAGGAATATAGCGACAACGAGGACCCAATAATGGACTAATAGCAATCTGGTAACATCTTATCAACCAATGTAGTAATCGTACCATTGGAGATCTCTAATTTTGTGAGGATGTTATAACAGCTTTTGAATGCTTTTTTGCTAAGCGTTGTAATTTTTGCCAAGCAAACTCTAATTGTTGATGTAATTCTTGATTTGCGATTGCTTCTATACCAACTTTAGGCATTACCACAATATCGATATCAGCATTAAATTGCACTTTGTGTAAGCGAAAGCTCTCCCGAGCAAGACGTTTTATTCGATTTCGTTCATGAGCACGACGTACTTTCTTTTTAGCAACGACAATACCCAAACGGCTATTTGGCTGTTCGGTTAATTTTGCTAAAAAAAGGAAATGGGGCTGGTGCACTTTAAAAAGTGCACCATCAAACACACTTTTATAATCTGCAGCACAACGAATACGAGATTCAATGCCGAAACTGTAAAGTGCCATCACCCAAATCTGGTCAGCTTAACAGTATTAAACAGTTAAGCTATGACGACCTTTTGCACGACGACGAGCTAAAACTTGACGACCTGCTTTAGTAGCCATACGAGCGCGGAAACCATGAACGCGTTTACGCTTTAATTCAGATGGTTGGAAAGTACGTTTCATATCGAAACTCCCAAAATGATCTTTCTATAAAGGTCCGCGATTTTATTGTGCAATGTTTACGCTGTCAATGGAAAATCAAAAACTTTACATTTTGTTTGTTCTGTTTTGAAGCAATAAACCTGCATGCAGTTACATGCTTTTATTGAAAACAAAAAATATACACAAGCTATCTGGTTAAATTATATCAGCATTCGTTTATTTTCCCAGTTTACAAACAGGTTTATCAACAACCCGCTTTCTAATTTAAATTTAATTCTTGGATTTTGAATTTAAATTTCGATATGCTCAGTTATCCACAAAACAGGTAAACCTTATAAGTAAATTCAAATTTTAAAATTTAAATTTATTCTTATTAGTGTGGATTTATTCTGTGGAAAGTGGTGTTTTTTTTTGAATAAACATAAATTTATGCTGTGGATAAGCATGTTTTTATCAATAATATAGTTTGTGGATAACTTTGAGCTTAAAATTATCCACAGCTTGTGCAAAAAGTTATACACATGCGGTTTTGAATTTAAATTTATAAACAAATGCTGTCTTTTTCAGCGAAAGTCTCATAAATTGTCCTGACAGATGTGGATAACTTGGTTAGAATGGCGACCCCTTTGAAAGATGAGGGTAACGGTTTTTATTTTTGAATTTAAAATGGATAGATAGGGGATGCACATGCTCTGGACAGACTGCTTAACTCGCTTGCGACAAGAGCTCTCTGATAACGTCTTTGCGATGTGGATTCGTCCTTTGGTTGCCGAAGAGGTTGATGGAGTCATGCGTTTATACGCACCTAACCCTTATTGGACACGTTATATTCAAGATAATCATCTGGAACTCATTTCAATTTTGGCGGAACAGTTGTCTGAAGGGCGGATTCGTCAGGTTGAGATCCTGGTTGATTCCCGCCCTGGTACGATTTTGTCTTCCAGTGAACAGCCAGCAACCACGACTGCCGCTTTAAATACCCAGACCACTCCAACACGTATCAAGAAAGAGCCTGATCTGGTCCAGCCAAGTCAAAACACAGCGAAAACACCAAAGAAAAGACAGCTCAACCCGCAATTCACTTTTTCACTGTTTGTGGAAGGCCGTTCCAACCAGATGGCTGCGGAAACCTGCCGCAAGGTTTTGACCCAGCTTGGTGCGTCTCAGCACAATCCTTTATTTTTATATGGTCCAACAGGTTTGGGTAAAACACACTTGATGCAAGCTGTCGGAAATGCGCTGTTACAAGCCAAGCCAAATGCGCGTGTGATGTATATGACCTCGGAAAGTTTTGTACAGGATTTTGTCAGTTCACTACAAAAAGGTAAGGTTGAAGAATTTAAGAAAAATTGTCGTTCTTTAGATTTGTTGTTGGTCGATGATATTCATTTACTCGCAGGTAAAGAGGCGAGTTTGGTCGAGTTTTTCTATACTTTTAATGCTTTACTCGATGAATCTAAACAAATTATTTTAACATCTGACCGTTATCCAAAAGAATTAACTGAGCTTGATCCGCGTTTGGTCTCTCGTTTTTCATGGGGATTGTCGGTGGGGGTTGAACCACCAGATATTGAAACCCGTATTGAAATTCTATTGAAGAAAGCTGAAAACAGTGGTGTCGATTTACCCCGCAACTGTGCCCTGTTTATTGCCCAGCAAGTGGTTGCCAATGTGCGTGAGCTTGAGGGGGCATTGAATAAGGTGGTGGCTATTTCCCGTTTCAAGGGGACAGCCATTGATCTGGATGTGGTGCGTGAGTCCTTGAAAGACGTGTTGGCAATTCGTGCCCGTACCATCAGTGTGGAAAACATTCAGCGTGTGGTCAGTGAATATTTCCGTATTCCACTCAAGGAACTGGTGGGGCCAAAACGTACTCGTATCTATGCACGCCCACGCCAGTTGGCAATGGGGCTGGCGCGTGAACTGACAGGCGACAGTTTTCCAGAGATTGGCATGGCATTTGGTGGGCGTGACCACAGTACCGTGATGCATGCCTGTGAAAAAGTGGCTAGCCTACGTGAGCAAGATCCAATTTTTAATGAAGACTATAAAAACCTGCTGCGTCTTTTACAAAGTTAATTCATTTTTCAGAGTTGCAAACTGCTTTTAAGTGCAGCATAGTACACTGCTAACATTCATATCGGCTTCTGTTGTAAGAGGAATAAATCGTGCGTTTGAAAATCGCTAAAGAAAGTTTACTCAATGTTTTATCGCATGTGGTGGGGGCGGTTGAGCGTCGTCACACCTTGAATATTCTTTCTAATGTCAAAATTCAAACCACTCAACAGGCTTTAACCATTACGGGTTCTGATTTGGAAGTTGAACTGGTGGCAAGCACCACGCTGGCTGAGGGTGCCTGTTTGCAGGCTGGCGAAACGACTGTTCCAGCACGCAAACTGGTCGAAATTTGTAAATCCCTACCTACAGCAGCCTTGATTGACCTACAAATTACTGAAGACCAGCGTTGTATCCTGAAATCAGGCAATAGCCGCTTTGTTCTGGGTACGCTTCCTGCCGAGGATTATCCATTACTGACGACTGAAAACAGTCAGGGTACACAGGTGCAGGTCACACAGCGTGAATTAAAAAGATTGTTTGAAAAAACCTCTTTCGCCATGGCGGTTCAGGACGTTCGTTTCTATCTGACGGGTACATTGTTGGAAATTGATCAAAATCAATTGCGTACAGTCACAACAGACGGTCACCGTTTGGCATTGTGTGAAGTGTCGGCTACATCGACAGCATCTGCATCGATTCAGGCGATTGTTCCGCGTAAGGCGGTTGGTGAATTACAGCGTTTACTCAGCATTGAGGATGAGCAACTGACCTTGTTGATTGGCCGTGAACTGTTAAATATCACCATCAATACGCCAAGCCGTGATAAGGAGCAGGGTGATATCACTGTTCGTTTTACCACCAAGCTGATTGATGGCAAGTTCCCAGATTATCGCCGTGTTATTCCACGAGGCGGTGATAAGCATGTGCTGATTGCCCATGATGTGTTTAAACAGTCACTGCAACGTGTGGCGATTCTCAGTAATGAAAAACTACGTGGGGTTTTCCTGAATTTTAGTCAGGATACCTTGCAGTTGCGTGCCAACAACCCTGAACAGGATGAGGCCAGTGAAGACTTGGTTATTCAATATCAGGATGCACCGATGGAGATGTCATTCAATGCACAATATATTCTGGATGTCCTGAGTGTGCTGGATGGTGATGATGTCAAGATGAGCATGACCGAAGCCAATCAGTCGGTGTTGGTGCAAGACCCAGCCCATCCAGACCAAACCTATGTCGTAATGCCGATGCGGGTTTAATTGCGATTGATGGTTTGAGTTTTAAAACATGCAAATCACGCGTTTAAATATCGAACGTGTACGTAATTTAAAGGCGGTTGCACTCGGCGAGTTGCAACCGTTTAATATTTTTTACGGCGCAAATGGTTCTGGAAAAACTTCAGTTCTGGAAGCCATTCATTTATTGGCGACAGGCCGATCATTCCGTACCCATATACCAAAACATTACATTCAGTACAATGCAGACGATGCGCTTGTTTTTGCCCAATCCGCCAGTGAACGGATTGGTATGCAAAAGCTGGCTTCTGGTGAGCAGTTGATCAAGGTCAATGGTGATACCATTGCCACGCAGGGGCAGTTGGCAAAACTGCTGCCTTTGCAGCATATTGACCCACAAAGTACAGATATCATTGATCATGGAGCTAAACCAAGGCGGCAACTGCTGGACTGGTTGATGTTCCACGTGGAACCTGAGTTCTATTTTGCCTGGCAATATTATTCACGTGCATTAAAGCAGCGGAACAGTCTGCTGAAGTCACGGCGTAACTTGACCTTGGCTGATTTGGAACCATGGAACAAGATGCTGAGTGACTATGGTGAAATTCTGCATTCACAACGGGTTAGCATTGTGGAGCAATGGAACTATTTTTTTCAGGAAGATTTAAAGCAGTTGTTGCCTGATCTGGAGATTGTGCTGGAATACAATCCAGGTTTTCATACCGAGCAGGGACTGCTACACGATCTGGTGCAGCAGCATCAAAAAGACCTGGAACGGCGCTATACTGAGTATGGTCCACACCGTGCCGACCTGCGTTTAAAAACGGGTGGCGATGCCCTGCGCAGTGATGCTGCGGATGTGTTGTCCCGTGGGCAAAAAAAGTTGTTAATCATGGCATTAAAACTGTCACAAATTGCAATGCTGCATGCGAGTAATAAGGAAACTGTGGTATTATTAGATGATCTGACAGCAGAGTTAGATGAGACCGCACAACAACGGTTAATTGAGCGATTGAGTCAGTTAGGAAGTCAAGTTTTTATGACCACCTTAGACCATGCGTCGGTATTAAAACACTTACATGATTTGTCGATTCCTTTTCAATTATTCCATGTTGTTCACGGTCAAGTCAGTCTTGCTGCACCATAATTTTATTTTCTCATCTTCAAATAGATCAATATTACTAGGGAGTAACCATGAGTTCAGAGTCTCAATCAGTCTCTCAAACAGAACAAACAAATGAAAAGGCTTATGATTCCTCTAGTATTAAAGTATTACGTGGATTAGACGCGGTTCGTAAACGTCCTGGTATGTATATCGGTGACACTGATGACGGTACAGGTTTACACCATATGGTGTTTGAGGTGGTGGATAATGCCATCGATGAAGCTTTAGCAGGACATTGTGATGAAATTTTAGTCACCATCCATGAGGATGAGTCGGTCAGCGTATCCGATAATGGTCGTGGTATTCCAACAGATATTCACCCAGAAGAGGGGATATCTGCGGCAGAAGTGATTTTGACCATTCTGCATGCGGGTGGTAAGTTTGATGATAATAGCTATAAGGTGTCAGGCGGTTTACACGGTGTAGGCGTTTCAGTTGTAAATGCTTTATCAAAAAAATTACAACTTACAATTTATCGTGGTGGACAGATTCACGAGCAAGAATATCGGCATGGTGATTCACAATATCCATTACGTGTGATTGGTGAAACAGATAAATCGGGTACAACGGTTCGTTTTAACCAGTAGAGCTAACGTTTAGCCAAACCATTTTTAGTGTCGATATTTTGGCACGTCGTTTAAAGAGAGCTATCTTTCTTGAATGCAGGTGTTCGAATCGTTTTGCGTGATGAACGTGTCAATCTTGAGCATGTTTATGACTATGAAGGTGGTTTATCTGAGTTCGTTAAATATATTAACGAAGGCAAGACCCATCTGAATGATATTTTTCATTTCACGGCTGATGCTGAAAATGGGATTACCGTCGAGGATTGCCTTGCAGTGGAATGACAGCTATCAGGAAAATGTACGCTGCTTTACCAACAACATTCCACAAAAAGATGGTGGTACACACTTGCAGGTTTTCGTGCGGCGTTAACCGTGGTTTTGAACCAATTATCTTGAAAGTGAAAATATTTTAAAGAAAGAAAAAGTTGATGTGACAGGTGATGATGCGCTGAAGGAAACGCTGCAATTATTTCAGTGAAAGTGCCAGATCCAAAATTCTCATCGCAAACCAAAGAAAAATTGGTTTCGAGTGAAGTAAAACCTGCGGTAGAGCAGGCCATGAACAAAAGAGTTTTCTGCTTATTTACTGGAAAATCCACAAGCAGCGAAATCGATTGCAGGTAAGATCATTGATGCAGCGCGTGCCCGTGATGCGGCGCGTAAGGCCCGTGAAATGACCCGCCGTAAGGTGCGCTGGATATTGCGGGTTGCCAGGAAAATTGGCGGACTGTCAGGAAAAAGATCAGCCTTGTCTGAATTGTATCTAGTCGAGGGTGACTCTGCGGGCGGTAGTGCGAAACAAGGTCGTAACCGTAAAATGCAGGCGATTTTGCCGTTGAAAGGTAAAATCTTGAACGTTGAACGTGCGCGCTTTGATAAGATGATTTCAAGTCAAGAAGTTGGTACGCTCATCACTGCTTTAGGTTGTGGGATTGGACGTGAAGAATACAATCCAGACAAATTGCGTTATCACAAAATCATTATCATGACCGATGCGGACGTGGATGGTTCACATATTCGTACCTTGTTATTGACCTTCTTCTTCCGTCAAATGCCAGAATTGGTTGAGCGTGGATATATTTATATTGCACAGCCACCATTGTATAAGTTGAAGAAAGGTAAGCAAGAACAGTACATCAAAGATAATGATGCACTTGAAACTTACCTAATTTCTAATGCGATTGATGAACTTGCATTACATGTCAGCGCTGAAGCACCAGCGATTAATGGTGCAGCATTAGCGAGTGTGATTGCGGATTATCAAGTGTCGCAAAAGAGCTTACAACGTCTCACTCAACGCTATCCTGCAAGTTTATTGGATGGTTTACTTGAGCTGGATGCATTTAAAACAGATCACAATCATGAACGTGACTATGTTGAATCATGGGCTGAGCAATTACGTGTTGCAATTGAAAAGTTACAACCAAGCTTACGTCCTGAGATTACATTAGAAACGTTTGAACGTGAAAATGCACAAGGTGAGAAATCAGCACATTATTGGCCACGTGTCACTGTCTATGTACATAACTTACCGCATTCGTATTTACTCGATGCTGGTCTGTTAAATTCTGCTGAATATGCGCGTTTATTGAAGAATTCGAAGAGCTGGTTTAAGTTACTTGAAGAAGGGGCTTATCTGCAAAAAGGCGAGCGTCGTATTCAGGTAAGTAATTTCCATCAAGTATGGCAACATATTTTACAAGACTCGCGCCGTGGCATGATGATCCAACGCTATAAAGGTTTGGGTGAGATGAATGCTGAGCAGCTTTGGGAAACGACGATGGATCCTGAAAATCGAAATATGTTGCAAGTGACCATTGATGATGCAATTGAAGCAGATCGTATGTTCTCTTGTTTGATGGGTGATGATGTAGAACCACGTCGTGCCTTCATCGAAGAAAATGCACTAAATGCGGATATTGATGCTTAATTAAATTAATGTGAGATTTAGTTTGTATTATTTCTCTCGTATAGAAGAAAAAGGCGATGCTTGATGCATCGCCTTTTTTTTATATGAAGGTTTCACGTGGAACATTCCGTTGATTAGGTTTTAACTAAATCGCTGACTTGAATGAGTGCATGTCCAAATAAATAACCAGCAGTAACCAGCACACTAATCCATAATAGCGCGCCTAAGATATTATAAATTACGAAATGGGTATAATTCATAGCACTAGAACCAGCGGCTAAAGGTGCAAAAGAACGTGCAAATGGGATAAAACGAGCCAATAGAATAGTTTTCCCACCATGTTTTAAGAAAAATGTATTAGTTTTCTTTACATATTCTTGTTTGATAAATCGAGATTCCATATTAAAAATTCGGTCACCAAAATGACGACCAATGTGATAATTCACCATGTAGCCTAAAGATGCGGCTATAAAAAGTAAGCTAATCATATAACCCAAATGCATAAATTCAATAACTGAACATAAAGCGCCTACGGTGAGTAAAAGACTATCGCCTGGTAAAAAGAACATAAACACAAAGGCGGTTTCTGAAAAGATAATCAAAAATAGGATCGCATAAATCCATAAGCCATATTCTTGAATTAAAATGGGAAGAATATGTTCAAAGTTAAAAATAAAATCTAAAGAATTCATTCAGTTTGTATGATCCAAAATCGAGTACTCACCAAATTGAAGTACAAAAATATAAAATGAACTTAGTTCTCGATGCGCATTTAAAAGTAATAACTTTAAAATGATAAGGTTGAGTATATCTAGCCTGAACCTAAAGCTCAATTTTATGAGAAAATTCTAATTTAGACCTGATCTGAAATGATTGGCAGAATCATGACACTTTTATCGGTATTCTTATTATTTTTTAGTCTCTAAGCAAATCGTAATGTCGTTATTTATTCTTCTATGATTAGAAAAAGCCTAATTCCCAAAAAGAGAATTAGGCATTTATTTTAAACTTCAAAAGAACTTTCTAACTCTTCAAGCTCCATCATCAACTCTAACAGTTGTTCTTCGTACTGTTCCAGCTTAGATTTTAGCTCAGTTTGTTCATTCATTAGCTTAATCAAATCATCTTTACGATGAGCTTCATACAGAGTGCTGTCTGCTAATGCATTTTCAATTGCAGCTAAGCGTGGCTGAATCTTTTCAATTTGAGTTTCAGCTTTCTCAATATTTTTTCGAATAGGACGAGTTATTTCACGACGACGAGCCGCTTCTTTACGTTGCGCTTCTTTGTCAACTTTAGCTGCTGTATTTTGAGACACTACTGTTTGTTGCTGTACTGCATTCTGTGAATTAATGAGCTGTTGGCGCGCTTCACGTAACCACTTGGCATAGTCTTGTAAATCACCCTCAAACTCCGTACATTTTCCTGCATGTACTAAAAGTAGATCATCACAGACACTGGCGATCAGTTGACGTTCATGTGAAACTAAGACCACTGCACCATCGAAATCTTGTAGAGCCATACTTAAAGCATGGCGCATATCTAAGTCTAAATGGTTGGTCGGTTCATCTAGAATTAAAACATTTGGGCGCTGCCATACGATCAGCGCCAAAGCTAAGCGGGCACGTTCGCCACCTGAAAAGCTTTCACACGGCGTATCCATACGTTCGCCACTAAAGCCAAATCCACCTAAAAAAGCACGCAATGCGGCTTCACTGATCTTTTTGTCAGCAATACGAGCCAATTGCAGCATTGGACTGGCATTGGCATCTAAAGCATCCATCTGGTGCTGAGCAAAATATCCAATATTGAGTAATTCTGAGGCTTTACGTTCGCCAGCAAGTAATGGTAAATCACCCACTAAAGTTTTGATCAGCGTTGATTTACCCGCACCGTTCATCCCTAGTAAACCAATACGAGAACTTGGAGTAATTTGCAGACGAATTTTTTCGGCAATGATTTTATCGCCATAACCAATTGTCGCCATATCCAGACTTAACAGCGGTGAACTCATTTTGGTGGGTTCACGGAAACTAAAGGTAAATGGTGTATCGACATGGGCAGGCGCAAGTTGTTGCATGCGTTCCAACTGTTTGATACGGCTTTGCGCTTGGCGAGCCTTAGTTGCTTTGGCTTTAAAGCGATCAATAAATTTTTGCAGATGGGCGCGTGTTTCCTGTTGTTTCTCAAAAGCCTGTTGCTGTTGTGCCAAGCGTTCGCTTCGCGTGTCGTTTCAAAGGTGGAGTAGTTGCCTGTATATAACGTCAATTCCTGATTTTCAATATGAAGAATATGATCCGTAGTAGCATCGAGAAAATCACGGTCATGTGAAATCAGCAACCACGTTCCTTCATAGGCTTTAAGCCAATCTTCTAGCCATAAAATAGCATCTAAGTCTAAATGGTTCGTTGGCTCATCTAATAATAGTAAGTCTGAACGGCTCATTAAGGTGCGTGCTAAGTTTAAACGCATCCGCCAACCACCAGAGAAGCTTGCGACATTTAAACGGATTTGATGGTCAAGAAATCCTAAACCTGCCATTAATTGGGCTGCTTTCGCAGGTGCTGCATAACCATGAATTTCATCAAATCGACCATGTAATTTGGCTAAATCATCATTACTCAGTTGATCTGGATGCGCTAATTTTTCTTGAATGTCCCAATATTCTTCGTCACCAGATAAAACAAAGTCAATCGCTGGCATTTCTAAGGCTTTAATTTCCTGAGCCATGTGTGCCACAGTCCAAACTGCTGGACGAGTTAGATTCCCTTCATCTGCAACCAAGCCACCCAGAAATGCGGCAAACAAAGTCGATTTACCCGCACCATTCACGCCTGTAAGGCCAATTTTCCAGCCAGGATGGAGCTGCATCGATGCTTTCTGAAAGAGGACTCGCCCACCACGGCGCAATGAAACTTGGTCAAACTGGATCATGAGCATGCAAAATTACAAAGAGTTGGCTGCATTTTAAGGTGAACGTGCATGAAAGCAAATTTTTATCTGGTAGCCATTCAATATTCATTCATAAATTATATTCTGGCTTCAAACCTTGTCGAGTCTGTTATGAAATCTAAATACCGTAATCCATCTGCCCTAAAGATCAATTCGATTGAATCCAGCAATTCAATCATTAAAAATAGAGTTTTTACTCTATTTTTGTGATGCAAATCAGATTATTATTTGGTTTTAATGAAAAAATAAGCAACAAGATTAGAAGTATAGTGACAGGATTAGGGGTGAGGAAAGGGATTTTTGCCGTGGGGGCAATGATGCTGCTGGGGGCAAGTATGCAGGCCAACGCAGACGCTATAATTTGTGTTTTTGACTTGTTGGGAAAATCTGCCGAGGCCTATAAAGCTCTGGAAATTGAGAAAGGATTGGGAACAACAGGGGCAATGTTTGACAACGTTCCTGTTGTGAATATTACGATTGAGTTGATTATTCGCCCAAATTCTTTTCCCGCAGGTTTCTCTCTGAATTCACGGGAATGGTTTATACAACAAATTCCAACAAGTTTTGCCATTATTAAACGGCTTGAGGATGCCATTCCAACAAAATATAAATATTCGATTTCTAAGGAAGAGGTTGAGAATTATGAAAAACTTTTCAGGGAGCAACGAATCCGTTTTACCAAAGATGGTATTTATGACCCAGTGATGATGGGCGTTTTGAAACGGGCACGTTGTTCAGTGGAAAGAACCCGTTTTGAATGTTCATTGGGAGGTGAATAAAAATCTGAATCCAGATTGAATTGTGTGGTGATTTGAACAAATCATTTGATAGGGAAAATAGATATTTCATCAATGAGTAAAATATGATGAGGGCTATTAAAAATCAATAAAACCCGATGTATGTAAATAAAAGGACTAGGCTTTTAGTCAAGATCTGACTATATTCGTCTCTCGCTGGTGGAAAAATATGCAAAAACAGCAAATAAGGGAAAACAAAATGAAAAAAGGACTTTTGGCATTGAGTGCTGCGACTCTATTTGTCATGACTACTCCTGTACAGGCAAAACAAAAAGTATGTGTTTTTG
>JAXMGF010000047.1:0-10811 GCA_046347365.1 Acinetobacter sp.
CACAGAAAAAGGACTGGTCAGTTTTGACCGTCCTTTTTTTGTTTAATCAATGCTAAATTTACATTATTCAATTTATTTGTTCGTTTTATTTGATCACTTTGCACATGACATGTGCGTAAAAAGGAATGATTATGCCAATTTACAATGCACCTTTAGCAGACATGAAATTCATCTTAAATGATGTATTTAAAGCAGAACAATTTTGGCAGTCTAATGAGAATCTTGCTCATGTAGATGCTGCAACCGCCGAAGCAATTTTAGAAGAAATGGCAAAGTTTGCCCAAAACGTGACGCATCCATTAAACCGTACTGGTGATGAAGAAGGTGCACGTTGGGTTAACGGTGAAGTATTCACACCAGCAGGCTTTAAAGAAGCATTCCGTCAATACGCTGAAGGTGGTTGGATTGGCTTAGGTGCTGATGAGGAATGGGGCGGTCAGGCAATGCCAAAAATGCTGACTGTTCTTGCTGATGAGATGTTATTCGCCACCAATCCATCATTCTTGCTCTACCCGCTTCTTTCTGTGGGTGCAGGTATGGCATTAAACAGCTATGCATCTCAAGAGCAAAAAGAAACTTATTTACCTAAAATCTACTCTGGCGAATGGTCAGGTACGATGTGCTTAACTGAACCGCATGCAGGTACAGATTTAGGAATTATTAAAACCAAAGCTGAACGCAACGAAGATGGTACGTATAACATTACAGGTACTAAGATCTTCATTACAGGTGGTGATCACGACCTCGCTGAAAACATCATTCACTTAGTTCTTGCAAAAACACCTGATGCACCTGCGGGTTCTCGTGGTATTTCTTTATTCATCGTGCCAAAATTCTTGGTGAATGAAGATGGTTCATTGGGTGAACGCAACCCTGTAGCCCCAGGCTCAATCGAACACAAAATGGGCATTAAAGCATCTGCAACTTGCGTGATGAATTTTGATGCGGCAAAAGGTTATCTGGTTGGTAAAGAAAACGAAGGTCTTGCAGCCATGTTCGTGATGATGAACTATGAACGTTTATCAATGGGTATCCAAGGTCTTGGCGCTTCTGAATTTGCTTACCAAAATGCAGCTCAATATGCGACTGATCGTTTACAAGGTCGTAGTGCTTCTGGTGTTAAATCTCCAAGCAAACCTGCGGATAGCATCTTAGTTCATGGTGATGTTCGTCGTATGTTATTGAATGTACGTGCAAATAATGAAGCATCTCGTGCATTTGCAGTATATGTAGGTCAACAGCTTGATATCACTAAATTCTCTACTGATGCAGAAGCAGTGAAAAAAGCCAATGACCGTGTCGCGCTGTTAACACCAATTGCAAAAGCTTACCTCACAGATACTGCATTCCAAGCAACTTTAGATGCGCAAATGGTATTTGGTGGTCACGGTTATATTCGTGAATGGGGTATGGAACAGTGCATCCGTGATCTTCGTATTTCTCAAATTTATGAAGGGACAAACGGCGTTCAATCTCAGGACTTAATTGGTCGTAAAACCATTAAGTGTGGCGGTGCGTTCATTGCTGAATATATTGCTGAGATCCGTGATTTTGCCAATTCATTAGACACTGACTTAAACTTCATTAAAGATGCAACTTTAGATGCTGCAACTGAAATTGAAGCAATCACTCAATTCATCATTGAGCAAGCTGCTGAAAATGTAGACTTCCCGAATGCTGCTGCAGTAGATTACTTAAGCGCAGTTGGTCTACTTAGCTTTGCTTATATGTTTGCTAAGATTGCTGCTGCTGCAAAAGATAAGTCTGGTGATTTCTACCAAAACAAACTTGCTTTGGCACAGTACTTTGTTGACCGTATTTTGCCAGAACTTGATTCTCGCCTTGCGAAGATTAAAGCAGGTTCTGACTTAATCATGAACTTCAGCGAAGATTACTTCACAAACCAAGCTTAATTCTAGTTCGGTTTTAAAAACTGCCTAAATCATTTGGTTTAGGCAGTTTTTTTATGGCTATAATAAAATCAGCATAAAAATTGCATCCATTTTCATGATCATGTTGAGTACATTAAATTTCCATGTCTAGTTCTAAAGAGAAACTTGAAGACCTGCAACGTCTATTCGACCGTTTAGGTCACTATGCAGTTGAAGCATTTCATTATCTGGCGCTGTTTATTATCGGCTGTATGATCGCATGGTCAGCCGTGCATACGGTGATTGAAATTTTGACCGTTAAGCAATACGCAAGCATTGACGATATTCTGCTGTTATTTATCTATCTTGAACTGGGCGCGATGGTTGGGATTTATTTCAAGACCAATCACATGCCCGTGCGCTTTTTGATTTATGTGGCAATTACCGCACTGACCCGTTTACTGATTGCAGATATTCAGCACAATCATAAGGCCTCAATGGATCAGGTGATTATTACGGGTTCTATTTTAATCCTCGCCCTAGCCATTTTAGTGGTGCGTTTTGCTTCGTGGAACTATCCATCGGTGATTCGTGGTAAAGATCATGAACAACAACTTCCTGCAAATAAGACACCACGACCACAAGATGACGAACTTGCATAAATAAAAAAAGCAGGCATTTCGCCTGCTTTTTCTTAGGTATTTTATGCAACACGGAACACACGATATTTGGAATCAACCAATACATATTTGCCCTGTACCTGCATCCAGTGATAACCACGTGGTGGTTCATATAAACGGTGCATACGATAGTTGGAAATCATATATCGGTTGCTACGGAAATCTGAAGGTAAACGTTCACCACGTTTAAGATTTATGCGTTGACCATAGTGGTTGCCACGATCACTATTTGACCAGCGGGCTTCACGATGATCATGGCGGTCATAGCGATGATCGTAACGATCTTTATGATCGTGATGAATTCAATCCCAACGATTTGAATCTGCCATCGCAGATGCAGAAACACCAAGCATTAAGGTTGATACAAGTAATATTGCTGTCTTTTTTCATTGTTTGATCTCTGTTTGACCTGGTCAGATTAAGAGAAACTCAAGGGAGAAACCATGAATAAAACCCATGACATTGCAAAGCTTTGTAATGAATTCCAAGAAATTATGGAGATTCATGATGCAAGGAAAATTTAGAACTCATCGAAAATCAGCGAATAATTTCAATGGTGAAATTATCATCAGTTACCAAGAGATAACGTCCATCCACCATAACCCAGTGTCGACCACGTAGCGGCTGCACAAGGAATAGTCCCAGTCACGAACCACATAACGCTCACTACGGAACGCATCAGGCAGCTCATTCCCTATTACAAAAGACTCACGGCGATAACTTTGCCCTGATATTGGGTATCTGGATAATATTCAATCCGAACGCTTGGGCGATGGTTGGGGTAAGAGTGGTTATTATTTTGATAGGGCTGATAATAATAGCCTTTTGGCGCAGTGGGGGTATAGCGCTGATTTGAAAAGGCAAATGGGTCCTGTGCAGGCTGCTGGTAAGATGGCGAAGCTTGATGCGAGGAACGGCGCTCCACACCCACTATAGCCGCTCCAGGCATTATCGGCGTAGACCATTACAGGGAGACAGCTCAACACACTGATAAAAGCATAAACATCGTATTTAGATCGCAACATTGCCCTCTCCCATCATCAAATCCTAGCCTTTATTTTAGAGCAAAAAATCAGCAATGACTGTTACCATTCGCTACCATTCAGGGCAAATTAAGGATGAAATAAGGAGGGATTTTTCGTCGAGTTTGAGAATATGCTAAAATCCATTTTTCAGTTTTGGGGCAATGTCAGTGTCTGAAATGAATTTTGATCGTCTCTATCAATTCTTCTGTAAGGTTCCAAGTGTACAGGAATCTAGAATCTTGGCGCATGGTACAGATGGTCAACATGCATGGTGGTTTAAGTTCAATATTGATGTTGAGCATCCTTTGGCATGGCAAACTGTTCAGGAACTTGGGCATATACTGAATTATTTATCCACCAATGAACGCCTGCCAACCCAGTTTTTTCCTGTTTCACCGCCACCCTATATGAATGGTGAAGCCAAAGAGTTTCTGGCTTGGGTAATCCAGTGTAATCATGCTGAGTTTAGTCCTGATGTAGTGTGTGACTGGCTAGAAGCACGACTTCCAACACCTGTGGAAGATGAAAGCCAGTGGAAAATCAAAACGGATCTTAGTGAACTCGATCAGCTGGCAGATAAAGATTTAGATCAGTTGATTCCACCGAATTCTTAAAAGCATGTTAAGATCAAATCTTCCCAGAAGCTCGTTATGAGGTATTGTCATGACAACCGCATATACTTACGAACAAGACTTTGTTGGCTGGCTGAATACTCAGGCTGAATTACTCAAAACAGGTAAAGTAAACGAATTAGATATTAAAAATCTGGTTGAGGAAATTGAGGCCATGGGCAGAAGTGAAAAACGGGAACTTGAAAGTCGCATGATTATTCTTGTGATGCACTTGCTCAAATGGACATTCCAACCCAATTATCAAAGCCGAAGCTGGGCAAATACCATCAATGAGCAACGAAGAAGAATTGGTCGTGTGATTAAAGATTCTCCAAGCTTAAAAAATTCACTCAATGATACTGAGTGGTTTAATGACATCTGGCAATCTGCGCTATATCAAGCTGTGAGTGAAACTGGACTAGATATTAAAATCTTCCCAGAACAACCCATCTGGACAACGCAACAAATCCTTGTAGATGACTTTTTTCCTCATCATGATAGTGAGTCTAAATAACAATATAAAACGCTCTAATTGTCAATTAGAGCGTCTTTAGATCTAAAAAGTCGATAAGCCCGACCATTCCATAAAACGATAGAGCCAGTACTTGGTTTTCGATTCATCTGCATATTTTGCATAATCGACTGTCACCTGACGAGCATTGGCATTGCTCCACGCCGCATCAAAATATTGTCCTGCATCTTTAAACACTGCGCCTGTGCTGAGCCACTCGCATATCAGTTTCAAGGTTATAATTTTTCAGGTTACGTGCAGTGAAGTTCGCTGAACCGAAAATTAGCTCAGCTTGCTGGGCATTGTATTTGAACAGCATTTTGCTATGGCACTGTTCGCCATGCGTATCACACCAACGGATCAGGATGCCTGCGGCATGTAGCTCGAAGCCACCTGACGGTTTGGAATGCCATTCTTTTGGCGACCAAAGGCATCCTTGTTTGGGTCAATCATTAAACGAATATTCACACCACGTTGCTGTGCCTGCTTCAATGCCTCAATAATTTTGCGCTCAGACAGATAGAACATGGCCATATCCAGATGTTCCTTAGCCTTTGCTTCATCAATCATTTAACACAGCATCATAAATGGCTTTTCAGTCAGCACCTGAACCTGTGGCAGGCTTTTATCTTCAGTGAATCCACCCATAATTACAAAAGGACTAGAACCCTGCGACATTTGCGCAACCGCCTGTTCAGTTTTAAGCACATCAATGGCTGTTGGTCCATCAACCACTAGAGCGACGTTACTATGATGTGAGCTGCCATCGTGTGGATTGTACAAGTCGCAGACTTTTCCAACCCTGCTCTGTATCCACCACCAATGTTTTGCGGTGATTCGCCTTAAAGTTAAATAGTTCCAGATAACTGCCAAGTAATCTTTTCATCACCAAATGGATTGCTTAACCAACCTTTTTCTGGGTTATTGCCCAGACTTTGGCAGCATATATACCAGAATCCCGACCAGAGTGGATTTGAAGCACGCAATGGTTTTAAATCGGTTTCAATCACATCCACGCCTGCCTGACGTAGCTGACGGTAATGCTTTGGTGCTATCCCACCATAAACAGAATTGATTGGATCAGTAATGACAACTACCTGAATATTTGGGTCTTGACGACGCTTTGCGATCAATGCATTAGTCAGTTGCTGCGTTAAAGCAATCTGTTTAACTTTAGATTTTCCAACTTCCTGATTAAACAGGAACATATCCAGCACAATTGTGGTCTGTGCCTGATCAATCAGTTGAAAGACTTCCCTGAAAATATGTTGGTCTACCTGTTGCTGACCCTGCGCATCCATATAAGTTTGATCGGCTAAAAATTTCACATTGGCATGGCGTAATTGACCAGTGAAATTCAATCCTTTAGGAAGAGGTTTCACCGTATGATAAATTGCAGAAGCAATATACCCAATCGCGAAAATACTCAATATGACTGCCATGTAACGTCGACCTGACCAGTTTAATTTTTGATGGATTCGTTGGAAGATACGCATATAAACAAAAAAAGCCCTAGCCTAATGGGTTAAGGCTAGAGCTTATACTTTGATTTTTCAATAAGATTTAAGTGATAAATTAGAAACTAAAATTCACACCAACGCTAAAGTTACGTCCCACCTGTGGAATGGTTGAAAGGAATGAGGCATGTTGATAGACCTGATCATCCAGCAGGTTGTTGGCATTCAGGAACACCCGATAATCGCTGACATTACTGTAATTACCTGAGTACGCCACACCGAGATTGAGCATGTTATAGCTTTGGCTGTCTGTTTCATAAGCCGCAATCTTGTCCTGCTGGAACACATGATAGTATTCAGCCGAACCACTCCAGTGATCATCAAAATCAGCATTGAGCTTAGTCCCTAAACGTCCTGCTGGCACACGTGGTGCATTGTCATTATCGATCTTGCCACGCACATAATCACCAAACACACTGAGCTTATAGATCGGTGAAATTTGATAGCCCGCTTCCGCTTCCGCACCATAGAACTTGGCTTTGTCCTGCGCATATTGCACTAGACGGAAGTCCTTATAACGGTCTAAGGTTTGGGCATAGATATAGTCATCAAACCAGTTGTGATACACGTGGACATGATAGTCAAAAGTGTTGCCATCATAATGGAAGCCCAGTTCCACATTATTTGATTTCTCCTTGCTCAGTTGGTCATTGCCCAGCTCATAGGTATTGGTGGCGAAATGTCCACCATCTGCATAAAGCTCCTGCGCCAAAGGCAAACGCTCCTGATGAGACGTGACCAAAGAAAGTTTGTAGTTTGGCGCAAACTCCCAGTTGGCTGCACCAGAAACAGAAAAGGCTGAACCGTCGAAATCTTTTTTGCTTGAATCATCAATATCAATTTTTTGCTGGTCTACGCGTGCCGCCAACTCAACATGCACATCATTCAACTGGGCATGTTCCAAAGCGAACACACTCCATTTTTTAGTGGTATTTGGCGCTAAAAAGGCTTCTTCACCTGTAAGTTTTAATTTTTGTTGTCCATATTGTGTACCAATGACCCCTTCCCATGCACCCAGCGGGTTATGTACTAACTCTAAGCGGCCATCATAACCTTTATTTTTAAAACGAGTCGCGATGGTCTCTTCTTCGATCTCATCATGTTGATAATCTGTATAACTCGCTTGTGCGCGTAATTTTTTAAAGCCTGCAAATGGGTTATCCAACTCAGTACGAACATCATAACGCTCTGATTTTAAGTCAATCCAAGGTCCTGCATCATGCGCATGTTCTTCATGGTCATGATCATGCCCATCAGTTGGATCGTGATCACCACAATGTAAACTCAGACCATGTAAATGGCAGCTTTCATATTCATGGCTATGTCCTGGCAAGCCGTATTGATCCTGACGATTGCTATATGAAATACCCGTAAAGCCACGATCATAAATCCACGAGAGACCCACATTTATAGTTTGCCCTTTGGCAAAAGTATTATCGACTCGGCGTTCTTTTTCGCCTTCATGGAAATAATCAGGTGCAATATAATCATTGGCTTCACGCTTTAAGCCCTCAACACGTAATGCAACTTGATCACCTAAACCAACAGTAACACCCGCGCTTGCTAATTTTTCATCACTACCCGTGTTATAACGGAGTCCAACATTCCCCTCATAACCATTTTCTGGCATCTGTGTCGGAATTTTGCTGTCTGTGACATTGACCAAACCACCTACAGTACCAGCACCGTACAGTAAAGTAGATGGTCCTTGAATAACTTCTATTTTCTTTGCTAATAATGGATCAACCGTGACCGCATGGTCAGGCGATAAGGTTGAAACATCAATATTTTCAGAGGCATTTTGCAACACTTTGACTCGAGCACCATCTTGTCCTCGAATCACTGGACGACTTGAACCTGCGCCAAACTGATTGGTATGTATCCCCATCTCACCAGCTAAGGCATCACCTAATGTTACACTTTTTTCAGTTAACTCTTTTTGCTCAACCACATGATCTGCGACAGCAAAATCGGCTGCATTTCGCTCTAAAGGGTGCGCTTTAATTTCAATCGTAGCAAGTTGTTGAACCTTTGTTTCCTCTTCTGCAAAGGTGGTACTACTGGCTATTGCTAAAATAGATAAAGTCAAAATATTTTTAGAAAATGACATGCCGTGTCTCAGATCAGCTTAAATATATTTTGTTATATTATAACATTTCATTTATTTTGCAATAAAAAACATAACCACAAAAAACATTTGCTACACTGCTGATCCATTATTCAATGTTTATAACGCTCCAAGAATATGCCATTTACTCTTTCTCACGCTGTTCTTGCACCACCTCTATCAAAATTGAGTAAGGGTCATTTGCCTGTCGCAGCGCTTGCAATCGGCTGTATGACCCCAGACCTGCATCGTTTATTTACTCAAGAAACAATTGCATTAACACATCAGTGGTCTGGCATATTATTCCCCAATCTTCCGATTGGATTATTCTTTTGTCTCTTGTGGTATCTCATTTATCGACCTGTCAGTTATCGTTTTCTGGGTATAAAAGATCCCATAAAGATCAGCAATTTTGATGATGCAGTGGGCTTTATTCTTATGAATTGCTTTGCGATTATTTTGGGTACAGCGACACATTTAATCTGGGATGGATTAACCCATCTGGACTTTCGAACCTTCGCTTTTAAAGATTTACTCGCACAAGATATTTCTCTCTTTGGTTTGCATTATCCATTACATTTTATTTTGCAGATTGCTTCATCTATTCTCGCCTTACCTTTTATCTTATGGATGTGCAAACGCTATTACATCAAACATAAACTAGCTCAACCTGTACCGATTAAAATCAAAGGATTTATCACGACAAGCTTAATGATTTCAACAGTTGCTGGATTGTTGTCGATTTGGGACTATAGTCGTCATATTTCATCAGAACTCTGGTACACCGAACGATATTTTTTTATTGGTAAATCAATTAACGAATTTACTCAAACAGCACTTTGTATTTTTACAGCAGCATGTCTGTTGCTACTATTATTTGATCGAAAAGGTCAAACAAGATCATTTTTTTAAAAAAGCGTCGCTTTAAAATTCTGTTGAAATGATTAAGACTTGAGACAATATGTTCAACAAGGCATAATCTCCCCTTCATTGGTGATGCGCTGTTTACGCATTCACCT
Organism: Acinetobacter sp.; assembly: GCA_046347365.1. Classification (GTDB taxonomy): domain Bacteria; phylum Pseudomonadota; class Gammaproteobacteria; order Pseudomonadales; family Moraxellaceae; genus Acinetobacter. The sequence continues at coordinate 9,342 of JAXMGF010000047.1, forward strand.
TCTAGCCAATATAGTTTGGATAAATAATTCAATATGATGCGCACTCATTACTGTGGCTCTTTAACTGAAGCCCAAATCGATCAAACAGTGACTTTATGCGGATGGGTTCATCGTCGCCGTGACCATGGTGGTGTAATTTTCCTTGATATGCGTGACCGTGATGGTTTAGTTCAAGTCGTCATTGATCCTGATACACCAGAAGCTTTCTCAACTGCGGATAAAGCACGCTCTGAATTTGTGTTAAAAATTACAGGTCGTGTACGTCGTCGCTATGAAGGTACTGAAAATGCCAACATGGTGAGTGGTCAAATCGAAGTTTTAGCAAAAGAAATCGAAGTTTTAGCTGCTTCTGAAACACCTCCATTCCCATTGAATGACGAAAACACCAATATTTCTGAAGAAATTCGTTTGAAATACCGTTTCTTGGACATTCGTCGTCCAGAAATGTTAGATCGCTTACGCTTCCGTTCTAAAGTTACAAACTTGATTCGTAACTACTTTGAAGATCACGGTTTCCTCGATGTTGAAACACCGATCTTGACTCGTGCAACTCCTGAGGGCGCACGTGACTATTTAGTCCCAAGTCGTGTTTCAAATGGTAGCTTCTATGCACTTCCACAATCACCACAATTGTTCAAACAGTTGTTGATGGTCGGTGGTATCGATCGTTATTACCAAATCGCTAAATGTTTCCGTGATGAAGATCTACGTGCAGATCGTCAGCCTGAATTTACCCAAATCGACGTTGAAACATCGTTCATGAGTGACGATGACATCATGGATTTAATGGAAGGCTTAACGGTTAAAATGTTCAACGAATTATTGAATGTAAAATTCGATAAATTTGAACGTATGACCTATAACGATGCAATGCGTGATTATGCATCTGACAAACCAGATATGCGTATTCCATTGAAATTAGTTGACGTTGCAGACTTAATGCAAGACGTTGAATTCAAAGTTTTCGCAGGTCCTGCAAAAGATCCTAAAGGTCGTATTGTCGCTTTACGTGTACCAGGTGCTGGTTCATTACCACGTAGTGCGATTGACGAATACACCAAATTCGTAGGCATCTACGGTGCTAAAGGCTTGGCTTACATCAAAGTCAATGAACTTGAAAAAGGCATCGAAGGTCTTCAATCTCCAATCGTTAAATTCATCGAACCAATCGTACTCGATTTATTAAAACGTGTTGGTGCTGAAAATGGCGACATCGTATTCTTCGGTGCGGATAAAGCAAAAGTTGTAAATGATGCGATGGGTGCACTTCGTGTGAAAATCGGTCATGACTTGAATCTTTCAACTTGCGAGTGGGCACCACTTTGGGTTGTTGATTTCCCAATGTTCGAAGAAACTGATGATGGCAAATGGACTTCTGTGCATCACCCATTCACACTACCAAAATCAAGTGTTGAAGAAGTGAAGAGCAATCCAGGTGCAGCGTTGTCTGTTGCATACGATATGGTCCTC
>JAXMGF010000048.1:0-10694 GCA_046347365.1 Acinetobacter sp.
AAATGAATGTTACGAACACGTGGCTCAATCGCAAGAATTTCTTTTACGCCTTTATCAAGCAATGCTTGAGTACGGAATACACCTGCGTGATCTTGTACGATATCACGGATTGCATCAGCAACTTCTTGCGCGTTTTCACCCGTGGTTGAATCATCTAACTTACGAATACGCTTTAATGTGTTTTCCAACACATCAGTCGGAAGCGGTTGATAGTCATCACCATGATGTTTAGTCACGTAGTCAATGATGTGTTCACCCGCTGCTTTACCAAATACCACAAGGTCAAGCAATGAGTTTGTACCTAAACGGTTTGCACCATGTACTGATACGCAAGAACATTCACCGATCGCATAGAAACCTTTTACTGGTTTCACATAGTCACGTGTACCTTTATAAGAATACTCTTTGGTATCTTTATCATAGTGAGCAGAGAATTCACCCTCTTCAACACCGTGTGGTACAACCACTTGACCATGAATATTCGTAGGAATACCACCCATTTGATAATGGATTGTTGGTACAACTGGAATTGGCTCTTTGGTACAGTCAACGTTTGCGAACTTCTTACCAATCTCAAATACAGATGGTAGACGTTTCATAATCGTTTCAGCACCCAAATGCGTCATATCTAACAAGATATAATCCGCCTTAGGACCACAACCACGACCTTCTTTAATTTCTTGGTCCATTGAACGTGATACGAAGTCACGTGGCGCCAAGTCTTTTAAAGTTGGAGCATAACGTTCCATGAATGGTTCGCCGTCTTTGTTACGAAGGATACCACCTTCACCACGACAACCTTCAGTTAACAATACGCCCGCACCCGCAACACCCGTTGGGTGGAATTGCCAGAATTCCATATCTTGTAATGGAATACCTGCGCGAGCAGCCATACCAAGACCGTCACCAGTGTTGATATAAGCATTGGTTGATGCACGATAAACACGACCAGCACCACCAGTAGCAAATAAAGTCGCTTTCGCTTGGAATACTGCAATATTACCTGTTTCTTGGTCAATTGCGGTTACACCAAGAACATCACCTGCTTCGTTACGGATTAGGTCTAATGCAATCCATTCAACGTAAAACTGAGTACCCATTTTTACGTTACTTTGATACAAAGTATGAAGTAATGCATGACCTGTACGGTCAGCAGCAGCACACGCACGTGGTACAGCTTTTTCACCGTAGTTTGCAGAGTGACCACCAAATGGACGCTGATAGATCGTACCATCTTCGTTACGGTCAAACGGCATACCTAAGTGTTCAAGCTCATAAACAACTTTTGGCGCTTCACGTGTCATGAACTCGATTGCGTCCTGATCGCCTAACCAATCCGAACCTTTAACCGTGTCATAGAAGTGATAATGCCAGTTATCTTCTTGCATGTTACCTAACGATGCACCAATACCGCCTTGAGCAGCAACAGTATGCGAACGTGTCGGGAATACTTTGGTCAATACTGCAACTTTTAAACCAGCTTGAGCAAGTTGGTAAGAAGCACGCATACCAGAACCACCACCACCAACGATTACAGCGTCAAATGATAATGTCTGGATATTTGAATAATTTTCTTTAGGGGTTGCCATGATCTGTTCCTATCAATTTGCCCAGAAAATCTGGATACCCCAGATTGCGTACACGAACACTGAAATAATGACGGCAGAAGTCAATACAAGGCGTAAACCTGAAGCTGATGGACCCATCTGACGAGTCGTTACATAATCAGTAAAGACTTGCCACATCCCAATCCAGGCATGTGCAACGAGCGATAATACGGCCAGCAAAGAAAAAATCTTCATTGGCAGAGTCAACATAAAGCCAGCCCACTGTTCATAGCCAAATCCGCTGTTGCAGAGAATCCAGCCAAACAGAACAACAGTATAGGCAGCCAATACAACCGCACTCACACGCTGGATATACCAATCGCGAGAACCTGAACCTGTTAAACCTGTAGCACTTTTCATCAGAACATAATCCATACGAAAGCTGCGATAATTCCAAGCGCAGACAAGATCAATGAAATAGTAGCTGCGATACGACCGCTTTGTAATTCTTCCGCAAAACCCATGTTAGCAAGCAAGTGCTTGATTCCTGCGATAAAGTGGAAAATTAACCCAGCTACAAATACCCATACGATGAAACGTACAATGATATTTCCGAAAACGACATTTTTAACGTAGTCAAATCCTTCTGGTGAAGATAAAGATTTATCCAGAATCCATAAAAGAACTGCGACCAATAAGAAAACGATCACACCTGATAAACGGTGTAGAATTGATGCAATAGCCACGGGTGATTTTAAGTTTACAGCTAAAACTTGACCCATGGACAAATTGACAGGTCTGTTGCTTTTCACAGCGGGCATCCTGTAAGTAGAAACTCCAACTGGAGTTTGTTTGAATTAATTCAAAGGAAAGCTGGCATTGTTAGGCAAGCACAGCTCATGCCTAACCTATAACGACACCGAATTATAAAACGTGAAATATCAAAATACAAACAATCAGCTTTCGCTTTAGTCGAAAAAAATAATAAATAAGAATCATTCACATAAACAACATCTTCCAGATAAATTATTTTTTGAAAAAAATTCAATTATCTAATTGTTTTATAAAAATAAAAATACAAAACTTTTTTTTATGAATAGTTTCAGGCTGGAAAAACTATTTATTATTTATTTCAAAAAAATATGTTTTTCTCAGTAAAACCCCATTAAACGAGTCGGTTTTCAGCATAGCCATAAATAATACCTCTCATTTACAGATTAAATATGATTAACCCCATCTATTTAGGCGCAATACCTATAAACACATCGATTTATTTTTAATCAATCAGTCGCACCATAATGAAACATTTACCCTCTCATATATCAGCTCTTAAACAGATTTTTGAACCAACATTTAAGGCGAAACCGTGAAATACATAGGGTTTTGGCAAGCCAAGCCCTTAATTTTACAGGGGCAAAAATATCAGCAGCGTAAAAATTTACTTACAATTGTACTGGCGCTTCATTTTTTTTATGCACCTGAAACATGATTTGACATATTATACTCGACCGATGCTGTGAATTTACTCAGTTTTTTCTTTGATACTGAATGACTAATTGCCTGTGGCAAATGTCATTTTTTATCCCTAAGTATAATTGACAAAATTTTAGTAGCCACTAATCTTATAGCAAATTTTGACACCGTCTGATTCGCACATGACAAGATTAGGATTTCGAGTCAGATAATCATTCACCAGGACAGGAGATCTATTGAATGTCTGCAGCAACTGGCAAAAAAGCCGTATTACAGCTTAATGGCAAAGAAATTGAATTACCAATTTACAGCGGCACATTGGGCCCAGATGTAATTGACGTTAAAGATGTATTGGCATCTGGTCATTTTACTTTCGATCCTGGTTTTATGGCGACAGCTGCTTGCGAATCTAAGATCACATTCATTGATGGTGACAAAGGTGTGTTATTGCACCGTGGTTATCCAATTGATCAATTAGCGACTCAAGCAGACTACCTCGAAACTTGCTATTTACTATTAAATGGCGAGCTTCCAAATGCTGAACAGAAAGCAGAATTTGATGCTAAAGTTCGCAACCACACTATGGTTCATGACCAAGTAAGCCGTTTCTTCAATGGTTTCCGTCGTGATGCTCACCCTATGGCAATCATGGTTGGTGTAGTAGGTGCATTATCTGCGTTTTATCACAACGGTTTAGACATCGAAGATGTTAACCATCGTGAAATTACTGCAATTCGCTTAATCGCGAAAATCCCTACGCTTGCAGCGTGGAGCTACAAGTACACTGTAGGTCAACCATTCATTTACCCACGTAATGACTTAGGTTATGCAGAAAACTTCTTGCACATGATGTTTGCTACTCCTGCTGATCGTGACTACAAAGTAAATCCTGTTCTTGCACGTGCAATGGATCGTATCTTTACGCTTCATGCTGACCACGAGCAAAATGCATCTACGTCTACAGTTCGTCTTGCTGGTTCTACTGGTGCGAACCCATATGCATGTATCTCTGCTGGTATCTCTGCACTTTGGGGACCTGCTCACGGTGGTGCAAACGAAGCTGTACTTAAAATGTTAGATGAAATTGGTAGCGTTGAAAACGTTGCTGAATTCATGGAAAAAGTAAAACGTAAAGAAGTGAAGCTTATGGGCTTCGGTCACCGCGTTTATAAAAACTTTGACCCTCGCGCTAAAGTAATGAAGCAAACTTGTGACGAAGTTCTTGAAGCATTAGGCATCAACGATCCACAATTGCAGCTTGCTATGGAACTTGAGCGTATTGCATTGAACGACCCGTACTTCGTAGAGCGTAAGCTTTACCCGAACGTAGACTTCTACTCAGGTATCATCTTAAAAGCGATTGGTATCCCAACAGAAATGTTTACTGTAATTTTCGCTCTTGCACGTACTGTTGGTTGGATCAGCCACTGGTTAGAAATGCACAGCGGTCCTTACAAAATCGGTCGTCCACGTCAGCTTTACACCGGCTCGACTCAACGCGATATCAAACGTTAATTTTATTTTTAAAATTAATGTTAAAAAAGCTGCCAAATGGCAGCTTTTTTATGCACAAAAAATAGAAATATCTTAAACAACCGCCCCAATCTATATCTTTTGCATACGGTTCGACCATTTTAATACGTTTACATTTTCTTTTTCAATTGAGTTAGACGTATCCACATTGGTATAGCAAGGCATATACCAATCATATTGCGAAAATGTAGCCCATTTTTGTTCTGAAAGCATAACCATGACGTGCATAAATTTCTACGCATATATTGCAACTGACCTAAGGGACTTGTAAATCGGCATCTTTTACGCATAGAAGCATCAGGAAATTCCCTTGTCTTTTGCATATTTACATTGCTGTGCATTTACTAAAAATTTAGGTTTTACTGTTTGCTTACAGACAACCATTGCGCTTCGATTGCTTTGTTTCATTCCCCTTGTAGTCCAAAATAAACTTGCCAACAGCCGCGCCTTGCCCTGCCTCATTTAAGGTGATTCGATAATTTGAACCATTTGGCTGGATACTGCCCTTGAAACCGGTTTGTTTGCCATTTAACAAACATAGCCCGTGACTTGATTGCCTTTCTGCTGCAAGAACAATGAGATTTTTTGCTCATCGTTATAAAGTCCTGTCCATGAGGGCGCAATTTACAGGCTGGGCAAACTAAACGAACCGTTTGCCAGCATACTGGCAAAAATAAATAATGATTTGAGTTTATTCATTGAGCTATTCTCATTTAACATAAATTATTTAACTTTATTTTTAACCGCCTATCATAACAGTGATTACGCCCATGTGGAAAACACTAAATCAGCTTTCTCAATTCTTGATTGTGATTATATTCAGCTATCTCTGTTGGCTCATGCTGCAAATTTGCCTGAATTATTTTCCTGGTCAGATCACATTAATTTTTTGGTTCTCAAACAGGATGTCACTACACAGCCGTGGCGATTTGCTTTTCAGGCATGTGATCAACAGTAGTCTGGTACTGCTGGCAGGCTTTACCCAGTTTTCCCAATCCATTCGTAAAAATACACCACGCTTACATCGTTATGCAGGTTGGCTTTATATTCTCAACATTGGGCTGGCATTACCAAGTGGCTTTATTTTGGCATTGTCTGCTAATGGTCCGGCACACAGGTCTGCTTTGTCATTTTGGGGATATGCTGGGGAATCAGTACCGTATTGGCACTTTACTATGCATTTCATGGACAATGGATCAGGCATCGTAACTGGATGATTCGAAGTTTTGCAGCATTATCTGCATTGCTTAAGAACATGGAAATTGCACTTTACCAATTCAACCCAGGGATTGGCTTATACCACATTTATCAGCTTGAAGCATGTTAGCTGGACGATCAACCTACTCATTGCAGAGTTTATTATTTACCGACTCAGCATCAGAAAAAAGTGAATTAGAGCCATCCTCTTCTAGGGCACGCAATAGTTTTGTACGATCCATCTGCACGTAACCATGCCAATTCATAACTCGCCTTTGCCAAAGCCAAATGCTCAAACTCATCCCAAAGGTTTACCTGAAATCTGTAATACCGCCCACTTTCCTGTGCCAAATGCTATTTTTCTCACAGACTTTTAAAGCATGATACAGCTTACGCCCAGCACTTGCGCTTTCCAGAATACGAATGTGTTGCCGTGGATAAAGCCCCTCGACATGCTGGAGACTTCGGCATTGGGCAACAATGGCACCAATATCTGGTCCAGTTGTGCATCCAGACGCTTCCAGACCACCAACCGCTGTTCAGGCGTATAGGTGTTCCACTGAATCACTTCATGATTAAAACGTCGACAACCACGACAAACCAGATCACCAAATACCGTTGAGCAACGTCCTGCACAGGGGGTCAGTGATGGGATTCGACGATCATTACTCGCAACTTATTCCTCTAAAACCATATTAATTTTATGGTTTTCTCGCTTATTTTCAAATTTCACGCTAAAATATGCGCCTTGTTTTTCCTATCTTAATACATTTGGAGTTATCCATGAACGCTACCGTAGAACAGCTTGCACCTGTAGAACAGCAAGCGACCAATAATTGGGTTGTTGGGGCACTATATCAATTTAAAGAAGTTGCGGATGCAGCCGATCTGCAAAAACGTCTTCTGGACTTAGTGAAGAGCATCAATTTATGTGGAACTCTGATTGTAGCGTCTGAAGGAATTAATGGAACTGTTGCTGGCGACCGTGCCGCGATTGATACCGTTCATCAATTCCTTTTAAACGAAGCGTTTCAATGCAATGGAATATAAAGAGTCTGAAAGCTCTGAAAAGCCATTCCGCAAAATGAAAATTAAACTTAAAAATGAAATTGTCACTTTAGGTGTCGACGTTAAGCCACGTGACTTAGTTGGCCACTATCTTGATCCTAAAGAGTGGAATGAGCTGATTAGTCGTGATGACGTGATCTTGATGACACTGCAATGACTATGAATACAAAGCGGGTACATTTAAAGGTGCGATTGATCCCAAAACGGAAACATCTCCGTGAATTTCCTGAATATGTAAAGCAAAACCTTGAGCAGCACAAAGACAAGAAAATTGCCATGTTCTGTACAGGCGGTATTCGCGAAAAATCCACTTCCCTGCTGTTGCAGGAAGGCTTTAGTGAGGTTTACCACTTAAAAGGCGGTATCCTTAAATATCTGGAAGAAACACCTGCCGAGGAAAGCCTTTGGGAAGGTGAATGTTTTGTATTTGATGGCCGTACTGCCGTGACACATGGGGTTGAGGAAGGCGAGAATATCAAGTGCCATGCATGTGGCTGGCCTTTAACCAAAGAAGAAGCAGAATTACCAAGCTATGAACACGGCGTTTCCTGTGTTTTCTGTATTGATAAAACTACAGAAAAGCAGAAAGAGGGTTTCCGTATGCGTCAATCGCAAATTGCAGCAGCAAACGTAAACGTCTATAAAAGTTAAACCCAAAAGCCATAGTTCTGCTATGGCTTTTTTATGGCTATAACGATATAAAAATGATGTAACGATTAGACCATTGAGCATCATGATTAACCATCCTATGCTAAAAACAATAATCAAATGAACTATATAAGGGTATTATGGGACTTGAAGAATGGGTCTTGTCAATCATGGAGAAGCTTGGATATTTAGGCATCGCTTTTTTGATGTTTCTGGATAACATTTTTCCTCCTATTCCTTCTGAAATTATTATGCCCTGCGGGTTATACCGCCTCCAAAGGGGATTTGACTTTAGTGGGCGTTATCATTGCTGGAAGCGCAGGTTCACTGATCGCCGCGATGATCCTGTATTGGATTGGCCGTAAAATTCCTGAACAGCGTTTATTCACTTTTATAGAACATTACGGCAAATTCCTTAGAATCAAGGTGACTGACCTTGAAAAGGCCTTGGGCTGGTTCAACCAGCATGGTCATAAAATCGTCTTCTTTGGTCGTATGATTCCAGCAGTACGTTCGCTGATTAGTATCCCCGCAGGAATGAGCAAGATGCCTTTTGGCAAGTTCATGATCTACAGCACATTTGGAACATTCATCTGGACAACATTTCTGGCATTTTTAGGTTATCACTTTAGTGAAAACCAGGCCCTGATGTCTTTAATTATGCAACGGGTTGGCTATAATATTTTGGCAGTTGTCATACTTTATATCATCTGGAAAATGGCTAAAAAACTTGGGCAGAAATCATAAAAAGACAAAAAATTCTCCTTTATTATTTATTCATTTCAGTTAAGGAAAAACCATGCAGCATGAGTTTTGCATCAAAAATGGCAAAAAAATGAGATTGGCTTTCATCTCAGCCAGCCTCACCCATTACTGGTTAAATATAGCGGCTGCTTAAACATTTCTCCCAATAGCCGTATTTTTATCCCACTCTGCGGTAAAAGTTTAGACATACATTGGCTTTTAGGTCAGGGCTATCATGTCGTGGGAATTGACCTGAGTCCAATTGCGATTCAGGACTTAATCTCAACGCTTGGCCTTTCCTTTACCGAAATGCAGTCTGGAAATCTTAGCCACTTCCACCATCCACAAATTGACCGTTTGTCGGTGATTTTTTTGAATTGACTATTGAGCAGTTGGGGCAGATTGATGCGATTTATGATCGGGCAGCCTTAGTCGCCCTGCCAGAACAAATGCGAAGCCAATATGTCCAACATCTCATTCAGATTGGTGGTGATGCGTCACAATTACTGATTAGCTTTGAGTATGATCAATCCATGATGGCTGGTCCGCCTTTTTCCATTTCCACCCAACAGCTTCAAGACTACTATTCCAGTGAATACGACATACAGCTACTCGATAGCCAAACCGAACTGCTCAAAGGCAAAGTGAATGCCCAGGAAAAAATTTGGCTGCTAAAGAAATAGCCTCATCCCAAAATAAAAAACGTCCATAAGGACGTTTAAATACTTCACGCGATACATGGCGGAGCAACTATTATTGCCGCCTCAAACCTGTTATCAGGCTGGTGTATGGTACATGAGATAAATTTCATTTAAATTATCTGGAATTTCCTCGGCCAATTCATCCATCAACTGACCATTGCGGCGGAAAGACTCCATTTGCGGATCTTCTTCATCAATGCCACTAAACACCATAATCGGCAAAGTCAAATCAACCAGTTGTTCTTCATATTCTGGCGTAAACCAGGCATCTTCATTCAGGAACATGGCATCAACGAAACCGATACTCCAGTCACCTAAACTCGAATCCACATCGGCTTCTTCAATTTCAAATGGAAACTCAATTCCATTTTCATTGGCCAAATCCTGACGGATTGATTCCAGCCAGGCTTTAATCTGTTCGATGATCTCACTCGGAACTTTCTTTTGATTGCTCTCGAACAGCTCATCCAGCCAACGGTCAAACTTTGGGCCAACAGCGATAGCACACAAAAAGCCATGAGTCGCCGCAAAATCTAAACCATATTCGTTTTGGTCACCGTCAAGATAATTACTTAACAAGTCTAAATCCAGGGTACTCATTTTTTATCCAGCTCTAAAGTTACATTTTCGACAGCATAACATTTTCAGACACAAAGTCTCAGCAATTTTGCCTAGTCTTCGTCATCGAGGTCATCATCGTCGAAATCGTAGTCAAAATCTTTTAATTCTCGTTCCAAACGACGCTGAGCCAACAGATCATCAATCAAACGGCGTTTTTCCAATGATTCCTTGGCACTGATTTTTCCTGATGATTCATCAAAACCAACATCATCGCCGTAGTTATCATCATCTAATTCAAAATCTGTAGAAGACACGAAGTACCTCTTATACGAAAAATATAAATGGGTCTAGCCGCTATTTATCTGTCTCAAACCACCTTGTCAAGTTTTATTTTATTTTTTTACTATAAATCGGTGATTTGTACTTTTTTTCGGCGGTTTTTTTGTGTAATTATAATCCCAGGACAAGACCAATCAAAAAAGTTCCGCAAAAAGGATGGACTGCTTGAAAAATTATGACACACCCCCATATTCAAGAAACAGACGTGAAATCAATACCATTTTTTATTTAAAGCAAACGGATCAAATCCAGAACATTCCCTGTGAACTATGCTATCATGCACGGTTTTTCACCGCCACAGATTCAACAAAAGAGTAAGCAAAGATGAGCGATATGAATTCCCCTACTTCGCAAGTAGCGGCTCTGATTAGCCGAGGCAAAGAACAAGGTTACTTAACTTACGCTGAGGTTAACGATCATCTACCAGACTCAATTACGGAAAGTGAGCAGATTGAAGACATCATCCAGATGCTTCAGGACGTTGGTATTCCTGTGCATGAACGTGCGCCTGAAACCGATGACACCATGTTTGGTGAATCTACCGAAGCCGCCGATGAGGTTGCCGAGGAAGAAGCTGCTGCCGTACTGGCATCGGTTGAAAGTGAACCAGGCCGTACCACAGACCCTGTACGCATGTACATGCGTGAAATGGGCACGGTTGAACTTCTTACGCGTGAGGGTGAGATCAGTATTGCAAAACGCATCGAGGAAGGTATCCGTGACGTTTTACACTCAATCGCTTACTGGCCAAATGCTGTGGAAGTCGTTTTAAAAGAATATAATGATTTTTTAATTGGCGAGCGCCGCCTTGCCGATATTCTCTCAGGCTATTTAGATCCTGAAACCGATGAGGATATTCCTGAAGTTCTTGAAGAAGAAACGG
>JAXMGF010000049.1:0-9925 GCA_046347365.1 Acinetobacter sp.
AAATCCACACAAGTTGTTCTTCTATTCTCTTAATGATCTTCTCACCGCTTCGTCAGCGATAAGTAAACGCAATGAATATCTAGCAACTTAACCGTTAAAGCTAAGTTCTTTTGCTTCATTGCGCTGGGATGTATGCATTATAGGAGATTTTTTTTGGTGCGCAAGTGTTTTCAAAGCACTGTTTTATTGAGTGTTGTTTTTTTACTCATAAAAATGTTTATATTTACCGCTATTTTATTTCATTTATATGAAAATAAAGCAGAAATATTTTATTTATATTTCTGCTTTGCTTTTTACTTTTTGTGTTTTATCTGAACACTGATAATTTTAATTGGTTGTTTTGGTACATTCTGGTGCATTCCATAGTTTCCAGTAGGTACTTTTACAATTTTATCGACAATGTCCATTCCCTTGGTGACTTTACCAAATACCGCATAACCTGCATCCATCGTTGAACGGTTGAGGAAGTTATTGTCAGCGACATTAATAAAGAACTGGCTTGTTGCAGAATTGGGATCACTGGTACGTGCCATTGCCAAAGTACCACGATTATTTTTCAGGCCATTACTCGCTTCATTTACAATAGGGGCCTTTGTGGTCTTCTCAATCATGTTTACATCCATGCCGCCACCCTGAATCATGAAACCTGGAATAACGCGATGGAAAATTGTTCCTGAATAGAAGCTACTCTTCACATAATTTTCAAAGTTCTTTGCTGATATGGGTGCCTGATCATCATATAGTTCTATTTCAATCGTCCCCATACTGGTTTTCATATCGACCAGCGTATTTGCAAATAAAGAACCACTTGCCAAAATCAGACTTGTTGCAATAAACAGCTTTTTCATAATTGCTTTTCTCGACCTGTAAAATAGATTTGTTGTAGCCCATCATCTTATGTTTTGCAAATCCATTTTTGCTATTTTTATTTGTTGTCCGAAATACCTCCCCTGTTCCACGTGGAACAGGGTGGTTCATACATCAATTAACTATGCTTATCCCAAAACTTCCTGAAGTTTTTCGCAATCTCGATGGTGTTACGTTTTGCCTTGCTGGAAACTGGCGTGATATTGATAAAGCCATGACTCTGGTCTGGGTAGTCCACATACTGAACCTTGACTCCATTCTGCCTGAGTTTGTGGCTATAAATCTCACCCTCATCATGCAATAAGTCATGTCCAGCAGTAACAACATAGGCAGGTGGCAGTTTTTTAAGATTGCCATAGGTGGGAGAAACAAGTGGATTATCCAAAGCAACGTTATGCTGGGTAACATAATAATCTGTCACATAATCGAGATCCTTACTGGTCAGAACCAGACCCTGGCCATAAGCATAGAAAGATGGGTGACGACTTTTGAAGTCAACCGTAGGATAAATGAGTAATTGCGCCTGCGGTGCATAGGCTTTTCCAGCAGCATGCTGTGCAACCACGGTACTGATATTGCCCCCTGCACTATCGCCCGCCACAGCAATATGGTTTTTATAAATTTTAAGTTGACGGCGGTTTTGGTAAACCCATGCCAACGCATCCTCACAGGATTGAGTCAATAGTTGTGGCGATGCCTCAGGGGCCAGTGGATAGTCAATACTGAGCACCTGCACTTTTGCATATTTGGCAATCAGGCGACATGCTTCATCATGGGTATCCAAGCCACCCACCACAAAACCGCCTCCATGATAATAAACAATCATTGGGAGTTTTTTATTGGGTGCTGGATGGTAGTGTCTCGCAAACACGGTTCCACTTTGCAAAGGTAGGCGAATATCTTCTACAGATTCAATAAAGGTTGGCTTATTCAGGATTGCAAGCATTTGTGCATCGAACTGTCGTCTTGATTCAATTGGGTCATCACCAATAAAGCCTATACGCCTCTGCTTGATCTGAACCGCCATGATGCATTTGGTAAATGCGTCCAAATCTGGATATTGGTGGGGGTAGCCCAGAATTCTGGCTATCGACTCCTGTACAATCTTGGGCAGTTTATCAAGTGCTCGTGCAGCAGGACCTTGTCCTTTATCTAAAAGTTTTTGAATTTTCTGAGGTAATGCTGACACGTTCTTCCCCTTTTTCGCTCTATCCATCGTTCTTGTCCTCTTTGACTATATGCCTGAATAAAGTCATAGATCGAGATCAAGCATTTAAAAATTATCTTGTAACCTAAAGGTCATATCTGAAAAAGTCATTAACCATTTTGCTTATCTATACCTGCTTTTTATGTCAATAAAAGTGATTTGCTTCATATATTTTCCCTCAATAACATCGAATACAAACTTTTTGTCTGTAGGGCAACATCATTGCGGTTTTGCCTATTAAGGCTTAGTATTGATTTGTTTGTCTCCTCTAATAGGAAACACTTTAAATTGCAATTATTGCTGAATAAACACCCTGGATTAAGATAAAATGTTGCACATCTTACAACAATCATAATAAACACGGATACCTTAAAAGCCATTCAGGTCTTTGTCTGCCTTGCCCATCATACCTATAACCAGTACTGGACCCTGTTTGATACAGATCAGCAACCGCAAAACTATCCATTAAATGTTACGTTCAAAAGCAATGATGTGATTGCACTTTATCAGATCTGCTTCAAGGCGCAGGGCCTTGCCATGCTGCCCACCCTGCTGGTGCGACAGGATATTGCACAACAACGTTTGCAACAGGTATTTACAGATTTTTCTGCACCTAACCTTGTCGTTAGTCTATCATCAAGGCAACATTTACCGAAAATCACACAAGAATTTATTCCTTTTGTCATCGAAAACTTAAATTTTTACTTAAATCAGCATAATTAAAAGATTTAAATGAACCTGAACGCTTGAATTTTGTCGTGTTGCCCATACCTCATCCGTATCTATGAATGACCAATATGTGGCAGTTCAGGTTTAACCCGATGAGCACTTATGCCAAAAGGACTGTACATGTTTGAGAACTTTTTTAAACGGAGATCATCAATGGCTAATGAGCACAATGAGCAAGCTCAAGACATTCAAAATGAGCAACAAACTGAACAAACTCAAGCTGAAAGTGTAGAGCAGGCAAACGAGCTTAGCGTTGAAGATTTACAGGCTCAGATTAGCAAGCTTGAAGAAAGCCTGAAACTTGAAAAGGTGCGTACCGCAAATGCTGTGTATGAAGCACAAAAAAGTGTGGAGCGTATCCAGCGTGAATCGGAAAAGCACAAAGATACGGTGCTGGAAAAGTTTGCAAAAGAGTTGTTGGATTCTGTCGACAACCTTGAACGTGCGATTCAGGCGGCTGGTGAAGAACAGACACCTGTACTCGAAGGCGTGAAATTGACCCTGAAATCGCTTTTGACCACACTGGAAAAATTTGGCGTGGTTGAGGCGGATACCCAAAATGGCTTCAATGCCGACTTACACCAGGCAGTCGGTATCGATCCAAATGCCAAGGCCAATGAGATTGGCACGGTGTTGCAGAAAGGCTATACCCTGAATGGACGTTTACTCCGCCCAGCGATGGTGATGGTGGGTCAATAATCCACAGAGCAAAGTATTTATTTGCTCAAAAAATGCAGAATTTTGAGAGTTTTGATTTTTTTTCATAAAAATGCTTAAAAAAACCGATTGACTCTCATATCGAATAACAAGCAAAACATTGCAACAAAATTTTAGAGGAACACACCAAATGGCGAAAATTATTGGTATTGACTTAGGTACTACCAACTCATGTGTTGCTGTACTTGAAGGCGATAAAGTAAAAGTAATCGAAAACGCTGAAGGCGCACGTACAACTCCATCAATCATCGCTTATAAAGATGGCGAGATCTTAGTGGGTCAAAGCGCTAAACGTCAGGCTGTAACAAACCCGAAAAATACATTATTCGCAATCAAGCGTTTAATCGGTCGTCGTTATGAAGATCAAGCGGTACAAAAAGACATCGGTCTTGTACCTTACAAAATCATCAAAGCAGACAATGGTGATGCTTGGGTTGAAGTAAACGACAAAAAATTAGCACCTCAACAGATCTCTGCTGAAATCTTGAAAAAGATGAAGAAAACTGCAGAAGACTATTTAGGTGAAACTGTTACTGAAGCGGTAATTACCGTTCCTGCTTACTTTAACGATGCGCAACGTCAAGCAACTAAAGATGCAGGTAAAATTGCAGGTCTTGATGTTAAACGTATCATTAACGAACCAACTGCTGCGGCGCTTGCGTTCGGTATGGACAAAAAAGAAGGCGACCGTAAAGTTGCAGTTTACGACTTAGGTGGTGGTACATTCGACGTATCAATCATTGAAATCGCAGACCTTGATGGCGACCAACAAATCGAAGTGTTATCAACAAATGGTGATACTTTCCTTGGTGGTGAAGACTTTGATAACGCGTTAATTGAATTCTTGGTTGAAGAATTTAAGAAAGAACAAAGTGTGAACTTGAAAAATGATCCACTTGCGTTACAACGTTTGAAAGAAGCTGCTGAAAAAGCAAAAATCGAGCTTTCTTCATCAAATGCAACTGAAATCAACCTTCCATACATCACCGCTGATGCAACTGGTCCTAAACACTTAGTGATCAATGTAACGCGTGCAAAACTTGAAGGTTTAGTTGCTGATTTAGTTGCTCGTACAATCGAGCCTTGCAAAATCGCGCTTAAAGATGCTGGTCTTTCGACTTCAGACATCTCTGACGTAATTTTAGTTGGTGGTCAGTCTCGTATGCCACTTGTACAACAAAAAGTACAAGAATTCTTTGGTAAAGAGCCACGTAAAGACGTGAACCCTGACGAAGCAGTTGCGATTGGTGCAGCGATTCAAGGTGCGGTATTGTCTGGTGACAAAACTGACGTTCTTTTATTAGACGTAACACCATTAACTTTAGGTATCGAAACAATGGGCGGCGTATTGACTCCGATCATTGAGAAGAACACCACGATTCCTGCGAAGAAATCACAAGTGTTCTCTACAGCTGCTGACAACCAACCTGCAGTAGACATTTCGGTTTACCAAGGTGAACGTAAAATGGCTCAACAAAACAAATTGTTGGGTAACTTCCAATTAGGCGATATCCCACCTGCTCCACGTGGCGTACCGCAAATTGAAGTATCGTTCGACATCAACGCTGACGGTATCTTAAAAGTATCGGCTAAAGATAAGAGCACTGGTAAAGAGCAATCAATCCAGATTAAAGCGAACTCAGGTTTGTCTGATGCTGAAATCGAAGCAATGATTAAAGATGCTGAAGCGAATGCTGAAGAAGACCGTAAATTTGAAGAGTTAGCGAAAGCTCGTAACGAAGCAGATGCTTTAGTATCTAGCTCAAACAAAGCAGTTAAAGATCTAGGTGACAAAGTGACTGAAGATGAAAAAACTGCAATCGCTACTGCGGTTTCTGAGCTTGAAGCAGCAACTAAAGAAAATGATGTTGAAGACATCAAAGCGAAAACTGAAGCTTTACAAAACATCTTGATGCCAATCACTCAACGTGCTTATGAACAAGCACAAGGTGCTGGCGGCGCAGAAGGTTTTGATCCAAATGCATTCCAAGGTGGTGATGCGGGTCAACAACAAAAAGCCGACGATGGCGTTGTAGATGCTGAGTTCACAGAGGTGAAAGATGACAAAAAATAATTTGTCTCTTTAACAAAAGACCGCGCGAAAGCGCGGTTTTTTATACTTTCTATTTTATTTATTTTGATCAAAATACAACTCACCCAAAATTGGCATAAACAAGGGAATCACGCCACAGGCCTTTATTTCATCAATAAATTCAGGAATATTTACACCAGGTAATAATTTGGTGGTTGATCAATAGGCGTTAGCATCGTATCCCAATGACATGGAATAATATATTTTGGTTTGAGTAGTCGCACTACATCTTTAACATAGTTGGGGCGATATTTCCGTCCAATCGCACACAGACACACAATATCAGCCTCTCGCCCCTGCGATTCCTGCTCAATAAAGTCGGCTGAATCAATATGTACCACACTGAGCTTGCCCGTATGAATCCACCAGTTGAAGACCTGACCATGCCGCAGATGATGAAATCTGGGAGGATAAGGAGGTAAGGTGGTCATATCCCCTGGTAAAGGCACACGGCCAAACAGTGCGCCACCATGTATGGATGGTAAACCCGCACCATTGACCACAGTCAATGGTTTCCCATCCTTTTGTTTCAAGCATTTGCGATTCAGACAAGCCTGCTGAACGTCCATACATTAAAGTCGCTTTGGATCCAATTAAACGTGCTCCTGTTTGTTTACAAACCTCAGGTGCATCTAAAATATGATCGTAATGAGCATGCCCAATCAATACATCATCTGCATTTGGTATATGTTGTCTGACTAATTCAGGATGCCCTCAATAAAGGCTGAGTAAACGTTTGGGTTAAGTTTGGACGACTGATAAAAGGATCAAGAACAACTGTACGATGCTGATCAGAAAGAATGAATCCCGCCGTCCCCAAATATTTGATTTTTTAATTTTTAACGTTTGCCTCAGCAGGAGGATCTGCTGTCCATGCAGTATCAGGCGCTTTAAGTAAATATTTCAGCATATTGTGCCTTAATGTTTAATTTCTATTTATTCCTATCAGAATATGCATTAAAGCAGAATGTGATACATGTTGATATATTTTCCAGATATCTCTTATTCTTGTTATAGTTCAATTTATTTAGATCAAAGATTCTCTTAATGATTTCATCTCTCATTTTCAGAAGAATAGAAAATACAATCATGCGCTTTTTAATTTTTTCAGGGTTAATTATTTTCTTATTAGGGACAAGTTATCAAACTCAGAAACATCCTCAACTAAGTAATTCAATTCATTAAAGCTGACGTATAACACTCAATCACAATAAAAAGATACTCGCCTGCGTTATACGAATCGCTAGGGTAGATCCTCGTTTTAAACTCAGTAAATTTGAACAAGTACAAAGAAATTAGCCAAAAAAGCAACTCAAATTTGAGAAAAGATGGTATAACAGGTCAAGATTATTTCTAGTTTAATGACCCACAATGCCCAACTTGATCGATTCACCTCATTTACGATGAACGGCCAACAAGAAAGTGAACAACGCCGAGAACATATAACTCAACTCGAAGCGAATCAACAAGGTATGGAACAGATAAAAAACATGCAATTAGACCAAAATTGAACTAAGAAATTATGCGGAGTAAGCAATTTTTAGATTTAAAACAACAACAACTCAATCAACAAATATTCAGCAATATAATCAAGAGCAGCTTTCTGCTCTAACACAACCAACTCTTCATCTGTTGGAATATATCGATAATATATATTCAGACACAAGCAACAAGATTGCTACAAAGTAATATTGAGTTTAAGTGCAACAAAAGTCTTTTTAATCAATACAATCAAAGATATATTTAAATTACTCAACTTTTTAAATCAAAAAATAGAATGAACTTAAAAACATTCAATCTGTAGATCAACAACTAGATCTTCAGTCAAACAATACAAACAACGCTTTCAACCACATTTATTTCATTAAAGGCTTATTCTAACTGGAAAATTCAAATTTTAATCTATGAGTTTGAATCAGATAACGATTTACGATTAACACTAGCATACATGAACTAGGACACGCCCTTGTTGTTTACAACAAATGCAAACAGCCCTCAAGCTTTAAATGTACCCTATTATATTGAAAGATCAAGAGATGGACCATTTCCGTCTCATGCTCAGGCTAAGACCGTGATTTATTATTGACAAGTATTAGCCTTTTTATAGCTGAATTCGCCTCTACCAACAAGTTTTCTTCGTAATATAGTGCTCTGTTCATCAAGGATATCGAAAAATCCAGTTAAGCTTCAGTGTTTTTAAAAAAGACTCGTAACAATGAGTCGATTCTTTTGATTTATTCATGTTATTGTGGTGTCAGCTTGTCATCTTAGTCTTAATGGAGATCAGCATGAGTTATTATCATATCCTCATTGAAGTGAATGACCACATCAGTACCATTGAACAGACTCGTGATGTTGAAATCCTGGATATTCAGGATATTAGTCCTTATCTCACTTCTATTTTAATCATATTTCAATGAGCAGGAAATCGAGCTTGAGGACGAAAACGTTGCTTATGACGAAATCCTGCATCTGGAAGTGAAACAGACCCTTTTACCGATTGAACACTTGATTGAGGAAGAACAAAAACAGTTGCCAAGTGACACTGATGTGACCATCACGGCCTATGAAATTTTTAATGACCGTGATTTAAGTCAGGATGTGACCGCGGTGATTTTTGATATTCTGGAAGCGGTTAAACTGGACGATGCGCCATAAGTAAAAAAGGTCTGCATTTTGCAGACCTTTTTTGATGAACACACTATTATTGCATCATCTGCTTGGCTTGTTCCTGACGGAACGCCCGTAAAATCTGCTGCCCTGCCCGACCTGTTGGTTTTAAACCCAAACGGGTTTGTTCCTGCTGAATCGCCTGACGGCTTTTATCACCAATCAAACCATCTACGGCCCCAATGTCATAGCCCCGCTGAATCAGGAACTGCTGGATTTCACGGCGTTCCGCACGTGAAGTGCCTGCATCATCCGTTGGCCATGCCGTTCTAAAAGTTGATCCACCCTGCAAACGGTCAGACAGATGTGCAATTGCCAATCCATAGCTTTCGGCTGCATTATAGCTATAAATTGCATCAAAGTTTTTAAACACCAAAAATGCTGGACCATTAGCACCCGCAGGTGTAATCAGTCCTGCTGGCGTACTGCCTGACAAATTGCCCTGAATCAATGCCGTACCATCCGTACGGGTTACGCCCTGCGCAATCCAGCTATTCAGTGACCTTTTATTACGACGGCTTTCGCCTGCAATTGACACACCTTGTGGAATTTTGACTTCAAAGCCCCATGGCATGCCAGTTTGCCACCCTGCCCGTTTTAGGAAATTGGCAGTTGAAGCGAGAGCATCTGTGGTGCTTGAAACCAAATCACGGCGGCCATCCCCATCAAAGTCCACCGCCAGACGCTCATAGGTGGATGGCATAAATTGGGTATGACCAAAAGCACCTGCCCACGAGCCATACAACTGATCCTGAGTTAAATCACCGCGTTGTAGAATCCGCATGGTGGCGAAGAACTCGCCACGGAAATAACTTTGGCGGCGACCCTCACAGCTCAGTGTCCCCAAAGCCTGTAATAAAGGATATTTACCTGAAATGTCCCCGTAATTACTTTCCACACCCCACACTGCCACCACCGTTTCAGCAGGAACACCATAGGTCTGTTCCACACGGTTCAGTACCACACGATGCTGGGCCAGTTTTTGCTGCCCAGCCTGCACACGCTCGTTATCCACAAGCCCAGACAGATAATCCCAGATCGGGGTCGAAAACTCAGGCTGATAATTTAATTTATCAATGACTGAATAATCAGGGCTTAAATTTTGTGTATAGCGATCATAGGTTGAGCCAGAAACACCTGAAGCAATTGCCTGGGAGCGTAAATTTGCCAGACAGCCCTGAAAACTGGAAGTTGACATATAGCTGCCTGTTACAGGTGCCGTCGTTGTAGCGGTGTTGCTTGCCACCTTTGCACCATTAATAATGAGTTCTGCGTGTGCTTGATTAAAGAAAGCAAATAAGGCAGTGCCTATAAATAAACAAAAATGATGTTTCATGTCTTAACCAGAGTTTTTAAATTTAAATTTCTTATTCACCTTAACATGCAACTGCACCATGTTCCGTTTGCAATCGTAACTTTGAATTCATTTATTGTGTTTTAAATTTAAAACCTGCAATCATTTTTGAATTTAAAAATAATTCCTATATTTTGAATTCAAATTTCACCCTGTACTTTAAATTCAAAAACACAAAATAAATTTATCCACAATCCAGACTAATCACTTAACTTAAAATAAAAACACCATCATGATTTTAAATTTAAAAACTGACAGATATTTTGAATTTAAACTGCAAATGCTCCAT
>JAXMGF010000005.1:0-56518 GCA_046347365.1 Acinetobacter sp.
CACCATTCCCGTATACCGTCAGCGACTGGCAGATACAGAAACACCACTCTCAGTTTTCGCACGTTTTAAAGAGCAAAAGCAGGCCTACTTATTTGAATCAGTGGAAGGCGGGGAGAACTGGGCGCGTTATTCAATGATCGGCTTGGGCGAGTCAACTGTCTTTTCATGCAATGCGGGTATCCTCACGGTTCAGCAGGCGGATGGTTCCGTATCCCAGCAAGACTGTAGCGATCCATTTCAGTATATTCGCGACTTCCAAAGCCAGTTTAAGGTTCCCACCCAAAAAGAATTGCCTGATCTACCTAGCTTTACAGGTGGACTGGTTGGATATTTGGGCTATGACGCTATTCGTTATATCGAGCCAAAACTAAAAAATGTTCCAGCCGCTGACCCTGTCACCTTGCCTGACTTGTGGTTGATGCTGTCCCAAACCGTGATTGTGTTTGACAACCTGAAAGATACGCTGTTTCTGATTCATCATGCCGATGCAAACCAGGCAGATGCCTATGTACAGGCACAAGCCAGGCTGGACCAGCTGGAGCAACTGCTTGCAGTCCCTGTTAGCCTACAGGCCAAGCCACATACACCACCGCATTTTGAATCCATTACAGGTAAAGCGAGGTTTCTTGAGACCATTGAAAAGGTCAAGGAATATATCCGCGCTGGTGATGTGATGCAGGTGGTACCTGGACAGCGGATGGTGTCTGATTTTGATGGTGAAGCCTTGCAGGTTTACCGTGCATTGCGTCACCTCAATCCATCACCCTATTTGTTTTTGGTGCAAGGACAAACCCTGACAGACCAGAAACCTTTTCATATTGTGGGTTCTTCGCCAGAGATTTTATCCCGTCTGGAAAATGGCATTGCAACTGTACGGCCTTTGGCGGGTACACGACCAAGGGGCAAGACCAAGGAGGAAGATCTGGCCTTGGAGCAGGACTTGCTGGCAGATGAAAAGGAGATTGCTGAGCATTTAATGCTGATTGATCTTGGGCGTAATGATGTGGGGCGTGTCTCCAAAATTGGCAAGGTGCAGGTGACTGATCAAATGGTGATCGAACGCTATTCGCACGTCATGCATATTGTTTCCAATGTGCAGGGAGAAGTGCGTGATGATGTGGATGCATTGGATGTTTTTAAGGCAACTTTTCCAGCGGGCACACTTTCAGGCGCACCAAAAATCCGTGCAATGGAGATCATTGACGAAGTTGAGCCTGTAAAACGTGGCGTATTTGGTGGGGCAGTCGGTTATCTGGGCTGGCATGGGGAGATGGATATGTCGATTGCAATCCGTACCTGTGTCATCCGTGATCAAAAGGTCTATGTGCAGGCGGGGGCAGGACTGGTGGCGGACTCAAATCCTGAGTCTGAGTGGAATGAAACCCAGATAAAAGCTCGCGCGGTGATCAAAGCGGTTGAATTATCGTCAAACGGATTGATTTTATGAGTTTTTCGCAGTTTTTCTAAAAAAACTGCTTGCATCATGTGTGAGTTTTGCTAAACTGCACACCGTTCCGATACGAAACGTATCAAACGCTAAGATAAAGCCGGCATAGCTCAGTTGGTAGAGCAACTGACTTGTAATCAGTAGGTCCACAGTTCGAATCCGTGTGTCGGCACCATTAAATTCAAGAAAGGCTTAAACTTTTAAGGTTTAAGCCTTTTTTATTACCTAGTTTTTAACTGCACTCACCTGAACATAACGCACCAGACCATCTTGATAGAGTTTTTGGCACAACTTGGCCGTCATTGCTATTTTGAGTTGGGCAAAATCAAAAGCCTTGTTCCTTGGTCTTGGTGACCGTGTATCAATATATTGGGCAAAACCTTTCAAAACTGGCTCTGAAAAATCCTGAATGACAATGTCCTTAAAACCACGCTTTACCAGTATTTGAGAAAGCTGCTGCTCGTCCATCAAATGCTGCCATCTCACATCAGCACCTTTTAACAGATAGCAATATTGCTGTTTGTGTAGATAGGAACAATGTTGCCAATCATCCGACCACATCAAATAATGAAAGGCAATTCGCCCTTTTGAATTCAAAACAGAAGAAACTGAATCCAGAAATAAATTCAATTCACTGTGGTAGGCAGCATCAATGCACAGCACCACATCAAATAAATTTAAAAAGTGCAGTGATTTTAAATTCAAAAAAGAACCACAGTAACTTTCCACCTGTGGCAATTCCTTTTGGATGGTTTGAATGCAATCTTTCTGTAATTCAACCGCACTCAATTGCTTAATATGGTAATGATGAAGCCAGTGCAATAAGCTCGCCCCTCGACCACACCCCAGCTCTAAAACACAATCTGTTGACTTGAGCTGAACAGATGCCGCGATCTGGTCAGCCAGACTTTGACATGCCAGTGGATAGTTATGCTGTTGAGCTTGCCAATACCCCAGATTGCTCCAGGCAAGCAATGAATCATCACCCAGCCATTGGGCATCAATCGCATATTTATGCCCAATGACTTTTTCGATCAATGCCTGCCTGAAAGTCGCCATGTTTAGTAGCCGAGTTCAGGTGCCACCTTGACTTTGGGTTTAAGCCCAACAAAAGGTAATGGCGCACCCAGAATTTCGGCAATATGCATGGCAGAGGTCACGGCGGACTCTAAAATTGGCAGGCCATCACATGACCATGAGCCACAGTAAAACACCTTACGGTTCAACTGTAGGTGACGTTGCTGGATTTTTTTATTCAATGCAACGGTTTCCGAATCCACCACCGCACGGGTCAGTTTCACTTTGGAAATAATTTTCTTGGGATCAATCTCAATCACAGGACACCAGGTCTGGAAAACCGCATTCTTACCGACCAGACTGGGTTCAATGGAATTAATCCATACCGTAAATTGCTGGCGTGTAAACTTTCGGTCCATCATATAACTGAGTACCGCCCAATCCTTACGGCGCTGAGGCATGACAATCGGGTCAGTGTGAATCACCAAATCACCCTGTTCAAACCTAAACTGTTTTAACAGGGCAATATCTTCAGCAAATTGTGGTTGCTTGAGGAAACCCTCAATGGCAGGCGTTGGGGTGGCAATCACCACACGGTCAAATGACTTGCTTTCACCCAGCGTATTTTCAACTCGCACCTTGTCTCCCTGCTCTTCAACTTTATGAACTGCTGAGCCACTATAAATGCTGATTCCCGCGATTAGGCGATCCACCAATGCAGGTGTGCCCCCTTTCATACGCAACAGCGCCTCCCCCTCAGTGAGCTGGCGAATAAATTCCAGCAAGGGTTTGGCAGGCCATTCACCAATGGTTTTTGGATGGCAGGTGCAAATTGTATACAGCACAGGCATTACCGTACCATGCCAGAACACTTCCTCAATATGGTACTGATTCATGAACTCAGCTAGGGTGATGTCCTGATTGTCCGACTTAAAGAACTGGGTGATGGCGGTCTTGAGTTGCAGCATACCCTTGACCAAACGCCAGCCATACTGCTGTATGCCCTTGCGGTTGTTGATAATCGGAAAATTGCCAATACGGCTACGCGAGGTGGTCAACCATGTATCGGTTTTATCTTCAAACAGCCAGCTACAGGCCATAAAGGTTCGTACTGGAAAGGTTTTTATGCCTAAATAGGTTGCCAGACTGAGCGTGTTTTTCCAAAGCTTCGGATTCATCACCCGTAATGGCGCGTCAATCAGGCCTCCTTCAAAATCAATACTGTGACTATCCATGCCTCGACCAGAGAGGGCCTCAAAGATAGTCACCTGATGTCCAGCATCCTGTAGGATTCTGGCGGCAGCAAGCCCTGCCATTCCACTGCCAATAATTGCAATATCCAAAATTATGTCCCATCAGTTGATGATTTTTCTTGATTATGACTGATCATCGGCTCAAACGCCGTATTAAAAAATACCAGATTCAGCATTTAGGCCAGAATTTTGTCGACCAATTATTTGTCGGTTACATTTACATTTTGACAAAAATTGATTTTACACGCTAAATAGATGAAAAATAAAACTTTATTAGATCAAAACCCACAAAAACATACAGATCGTCCTTTATATATCCATTTTTGCACTATACAGGCCTTTGCAAAGCATAATTTTAGCGCTATTCTGATTAAACAATAATGAGAACAGAGTGACATAATAAACTGTACAAGAATAAGTGACCAAATATTAAAAAAATCAATAGAGAACCTTATAGCGAGAGCCCATCAGTTAAACAGAGTGATGGGCTTTCTTATATAAATAGCTGATTTATCCTAGTTAATAGCTCTCCATGATGCTCAGTTGTTGGGGCAAAACCGTAAGGCGCCGCATAATCCAGCAACAGGAAAGGACTGATGCTTTGCCCTAGGCGATCATAGGAAAACAGGTTGTAGACTGGGAAGCCGTCACCTACCCAATGCATGTGCTTATTTTCATAGATACCAATAATCTTTTTCATCTGTGTACTCCTATTCATTTAGAAGTTCTGGTTTTGGGTTTGATTTTACGCCTTGCAAGTTCAGGCTTATAGCTATGGAAATACAACACATGGTCCTATGTACAGAACGAGGTATGTTTGTGAGAACCGAAGTCAAATATGAATGAGACAATCTCCTGGAAAAGAAGAAGCTAATGAAAATAAAAAAGGCATAAAATTTAATTTTATGCCTTTTCTTGAGGGTTCTACGATGATCTAAAATGGTAAATCATCATCTAAATCCGCAGGGGCAGCCGCCGCAGGTTGTGGTGCTGCTTTTGGTGTATTAAAGCCATTGCCCGCCTGTGGGCTACCAGCATAGTTGCCCTGGTTTCCACCAGCAAAGCCACCGCCTTGACCATAACCATTCTGGTTACTGTTAAAGCCCGTATTCTGGTAACCGCCACCCTGATTGTTATTGTTGTTAAATCGTGGCTGGTTGAAGTCATTGCCACCCGCAACCCCCTGTTCACCTTGCTGACGTGAATCTAGCATCTGCATTTGGTCACCACGGATTTCGGTGCTGTAGCGCTCCTGACCATTCTGGTCCGTCCACTGGCGTGTGCGCAATGAACCTTCAATATAGACTTTTGAGCCTTTACGCAGGTATTGTTGTGCAATCTCACCCAAACGGTTGGGCAGCACAATGCGGTGCCATTCCGTTTGTTCCTTACGCTCACCTGTATTCTTATCTACCCACGACTCACTTGTTGCAATCGAAAACTGGGTTAATGATCCACCATTTGGAAAGGTTTTAGTTTCTGGATCTTTACCTAAAGTACCGACTAAAATAACTTTATTCACACCACGCATTAGCTGTATTCATCCTATGTATTTCTGTGTTTTACTTTATAAGAGTTATGCTTAAATGGCTACCTCTTTGCCCAACAAGTGCGTTAAATCTTGTCGCCCAGCATCATCAATACACTGTTTATCGACCTTAATATAGGCAACCTGCTGTTCGGGCATCACCACCACTTCTTCAATACCACGAATTGCCAATAGTTTTGAAGTCCATTCATCTGTTTGTACCCCCTGAGGCAGGGGCAATACAATCGAGGATAAATATCTTGGCTGTGACAACCCAAAACTAATCAGCAGCCATAGTATAGCAATCCCCGCCAGCACACTCCACCCGAGCGCAGTATTCTGTAACATCAAAAGCTGTCCACCCAGTGTACCGCCAAAGAATGCGCCCAGAAACTGGCTGCTGGCGTTTATCCCCATTGCGGTGGCCTTAGACTGGAGGGGTGCGGCCTTGGACAACCAGGATGGCAGCAAGGCTTCCATCACGTTGAACGCAATAAAGAAAATGCCCAGCCCAGCCAGCAGTACATATTTGGATTCATAACCGAAGATCAGGATCAGCAAACCACCAATAATCCCCGCAATTGCAGACAGGAAAATGCCTCGCATCTTGCGGTATTTTTCCGCAATGATGATGCTTGGAAAGGCAAAAAACAGGC
Source organism: Acinetobacter sp. (assembly GCA_046347365.1). Lineage (GTDB taxonomy): Bacteria > Pseudomonadota > Gammaproteobacteria > Pseudomonadales > Moraxellaceae > Acinetobacter. Next base: position 5,902 of record JAXMGF010000005.1, read on the forward strand.
TAATCACCAATAGTGGCAAATAGACCAGACCATGTTTGGCAAGTGGAATCTGCGCATATTCAATCAACTGTGATGGCACATAGACAAACATGGCTGTTAACAACAAGTGCAGGGCAAAAACCGATACATGCAAACGGTTCAGGTCTCCCATCTGCATCACCTGCTTCAGTTGATTCAGATAGCCCTGCTGAAAGTTTCGATGATGTCGGGTCACTTTCGGAACCAATAACAACATCAGGATTGCCGCCAGTCCCATCAGTGTGGTGACAAAAAATAATCCTGAAATCCCCACAATACTGGTCAGCCACGGTCCCAGACTGAATGCCACCACAAACGACAGACCAATGCTCATGCCCATTGCAGCCATCGCCTTAGTTCGCTGTTCTTCACGGGTGACATCGGCCAGTAATGCCATGACCACCGCCGACACCGCACCCGCGCCAGCAATGGCACGCCCAATAATCACCCCATAAATCGTGTCTGACAGTCCAGCAATTGCGCCACCCAATGCAAACAGCAGCAAGCCCAAAACAACCAATGGTTTTCGACTAAAACGATCTGCCAGCAAACTAAATGGAATCTGTAAAATTGCCTGAGTTAAGCCATATACTCCAACAGCCAAGCCAATCAGAGCTGGCGTTGCATATTGATAGGATTGTCCTGCCACTGAAAACACAGGAATAATCATGAACAGGCCCAACATGCGTAAGGCAAAAATGCTACTTAGGGCAAAGGTTGAACGGCGTTCTAAAGCATTCATTGTTGATAAGACACTATAACTGGCTCAGCGAATTATAAGCCATTCGCCTACAAAGGTTGTAAGGAGATGATGAAAAATCTGGCAGAAAATTCCACAGCGTTTTTGAATTTATCTGGTTCAACTGAAAATAGGCTTAAATCTCCCAAGGGATTCAAAACAAATGCCCGTCAAGATTCTGCTATAGTTTGAAAATCATTGATGGAATAACACTCGCATAGGCTCAGTTCATGACGTTTTCCCAAGAGGTTTGGCAGCGTAATCTCGATTTATATCAAAAAATATTGGCCCTGCCTTTTAATCAGGAGCTTGCCAATGGCACGCTAGACAGTCAGGCATTTTGCCATTACGTCATTCAGGATGCCCATTACCTACTGGCTTATGGCCGTGCCCTTGCGGTTGCAGCAGCAAAAGCTGATGAGGCAGATGATGTGATCCAGTTTTCCGAAGCTGCCAAAATTGCGATTATTGTGGAGCGCAGTCTACATAAGGATTTTATGCAGGCGTTTGCCATCACTAAAACTGAATTTGAAAGCACGCCCTTAACCCTTGCCTGTCATCATTACACCTCCTTTCTGACCGCAACGGCATGGTCGGAAAGCTATCCTGTGGTGTTAGCCGCGTTGTTGCCCTGTTTCTGGATTTATGCGGAAGTTGGCCATGATATTGTCAGCAAGTCTGTGGAAAATAATCCCTATCAGGCATGGGTAGATACCTATTCAGGTGAGGAATTTCATACTGCTGTACGCAACGTGATTGCAACGGTTGATAAAGTCGCCGCACGCTGTGATCAGGACACGCTGGCAAAAATGCATGCGGCTTATACGATGGGTGCAAAACTGGAATGGTTGTTTTGGGACAGTGCTTATCAGCAACGGCAGTGGCTGGGGTTGGACCACGCCTAAAACATTTCATACAGACATAAAAACATTTCCAGCACTAAAATATAAACATGCAATATAGCAATCAACGCAATTAAAATTGTTCCCAACATTTTATTTGTTCCTTGTTTTACCGCTTATACAATGGATTTAAATGTAGCACTGATCTATTTCAATTGCTCAATCGGCAATACGATTTGTGTGACTTTCCAGCTTAAGCCTTGTCGCTGCATTGTGACTGTAACAGGAGGTTTTGGATACGGATATTGAATCTGGACCACAAAACGATTGAATGACTGATATTTACCCCGATAAGACAGCTTTTCCTTTGCTTGCGCTCCTGCCTGTGTTTGCTGTTGTTCGGATTGTTCAGGCTGGGTTTGAAATGGCAAACTTTCTTTTAGCTTTTTTCCCTGTAAAAGCATGGCAATTCCTTGCGGACTGACCATCACATCCACCATTTTATCCACCATCGAAGACGCCAGTAAGGCACCGAAAGCGGCAAAGCCACCCTCCGATGCCTGTGCATGTTCTGGAAATTTCTTTACGAGTTCGGTATTCAACTGATCCTTGATTCCCTGTCGAACACTGGGAAAATCAACATAGGCTGCCAGTGCTGCACTGTCTTCATTCTTCAATGCCTGACGGATTTGGTAAATTGCCAGATAGGGAGATGTATATACAAAAGTGAAAATCAGTAGAACAATCGCAATAATAGAAACTTGCAGTTTTTTTGACATGATGCCCTCAATTTTTGGAATTTATTTTTGAATAAATGGTCTGTAAATCTCAGCGATAAACCTTTGGGCCAGATAAGAATTTCATGTTAAAAATATATTTGAAATCATTAATCCAACACAATCTGACGTTTAAAATCGTTTTGTTACAGCTTGAACAATTTTAAATCGCTATTATATACACGTTTTATTCGCACAATTTCGAGATGTATTTATGAGTCAAAGTCATATCCGTATTCGAGGCGCACGTACCCATAACTTAAAGAATGTGTCACTCGATATACCACGGGACAAATTTGTGGTGATTACGGGACTTTCTGGCTCAGGTAAATCATCACTGGCGTTCGATACCCTGTATGCCGAAGGTCAGCGCCGCTATGTTGAGTCGCTTTCAGCCTACGCACGCCAGTTCCTGTCACAAATGGAAAAACCTGAGGTCGATTCAATTGAGGGCTTATCGCCTGCGATTGCGATTGAGCAAAAGTCGACCAGCCACAACCCACGTTCAACCGTGGGAACCATTACCGAAATCTATGACTATCTGCGCTTGCTGTATGCACGTGTCGGTACGCCATACTGCCCTGAACATGACCTGCCAATGGTGGCGCAGACCATTTCCGAAATGGTTGATGCAGTGAAGGCACTGCCCGAAGGCACCGCACTGATGCTGCTTGCGCCTGTGGTGCGTGAACGTAAGGGTGAATATACCCAGCTATTTGAACAGTTACAGGGTCAGGGCTTTGTTCGTGCCCGTGTTGATGGTGAAATCATTGATATTGATACCCCACCTGAATTAGACAAAAAGAAAAAACATACCATCGAAGTCGTGGTCGATCGCTTTAAAGTCCGTGACGATCTCGGCAACCGTATTGCAGAATCCTTTGAAACCGCTCTACGTTTAGGTGGTGATATTGCGGTGTTATCGTGGATGAATGGCGAACATCCTGAACGGGTTTTTTCAGCGAAACACTCCTGTCCTGAATGTGACCGTGCGGTGGCTGAACTTGAACCCCGTTTGTTCTCATTTAACAATCCATTTGGTGCCTGTCCTGTGTGTGATGGCTTGGGCACACGTAGCCATTTCAGTGCAGAAAAACTGATTCCAAACACTGAACTTTCCATCAGTCAGGGCGCAATTCGTGGCTGGGACAGACAGCGTCCTTATTACTACACCATGCTGCAAAAAGTTGCTGATCACTTTGGCATTAGTCTGGATGAGCAGTGGAATAAGCTGGACAAGGATACGCAGAAGAAATTCCTGCAAGGCACAGGCAAAGAAAAAATCGACCTGAGTTATATTGATGAACGTGGTCGTAAGCACAACCGTGTGCAACCGTTTGAAGGAATCCTGCCCCATCTGGAACGCCGTTATCGTGAAACTGAGTCAAACTACGTTCGTGATGATCTGGCGCAATATCTTTCCAATGCCGCCTGTGATGCCTGTGGTGGTTCACGCCTGAATGAAATCTCACGCCATGTTCGTGTAAAAGATAAAACCATTGCACAAATCACCAAGATGTCGATTGGCGATGCTGAAAACTACTATCAGGACCTGAATCTTGAGGGTGCCAAAGGTGAAATCGCCGATAAAATCTTTAAGGAGATTCGTGAGCGTTTACACTTCTTGGTCAGTGTTGGACTTAATTACTTAAGTCTCGCACGTTCGGCTGAAACCCTTTCAGGTGGTGAGGCGCAGCGTATTCGTCTCGCCTCACAGATTGGTGCGGGTTTAATGGGCGTGATGTATGTGCTTGATGAACCGTCCATTGGTTTGCATCAACGTGATAATGATCGCCTGTTACAAACCCTGATTCGCCTACGTGATCTGGGCAATACTGTACTTGTGGTTGAACATGATGAAGATGCCATTCGGGCTGCTGACCATATTATTGATATTGGCCCAGGTGCAGGGATTCATGGTGGCGCGATCATTGCCGAAGGCACTTATGAGGAACTGGCCAATCATACCGATTCCCTCACAGGTCAGTATTTATCAGGCAAATTAAAAATTGAAGTACCAAAACAACGTACCGTATCACCGCGCCCAGATGAGTTCATCAAATTGTCTGGCGCTAGTGGGCATAATCTGCAAAATGTCGATTTGACCATTCCATTGGGTATTATGACCTGTGTCACAGGCGTATCAGGTTCAGGTAAATCCACCCTGATTAATCGTACCCTGTTGCCTTTGGCTGCGACTCAACTAAATGGCGCAACCACGCTGACTGCGGAAAAATTTGATTCGATTGATGGCTTGCAGCATCTGGATAAAGTGGTGGATATTGACCAAAGCCCGATTGGGCGTACGCCACGTTCCAACCCTGCCACCTATACAGGTTTATTCACCCCGATCCGTGAATTGTTTGCCCAGACTCCTGAAGCCAAAGCACGCGGTTATAGCGCAGGTCGTTTTTCGTTTAACGTGAAAGGTGGACGTTGTGAAGCCTGTGAAGGCGATGGCATGATCAAAGTGGCCATGCACTTCCTGCCTGATATGTATGTGCCGTGTGATGCCTGTCATGGCAAGCGTTACAACCGCGAAACGCTGGAAGTTGGCTATAAAGGCAAGAATATTTCCGATGTATTGGAAATGACAGTTGAAGATGCGGCTGAGTTCTTTAGCGCGATTCCCGTGATTCACCGCCGTCTGGAAACCTTGATGCAGGTGGGCTTAGGCTATATCCGTCTGGGTCAGGCAGCAACCACACTTTCTGGTGGTGAAGCACAACGGGTAAAACTGGCGCGTGAGTTAGCAAAACGGGATACAGGTAAAACCTTATATATCTTGGATGAGCCGACCACTGGCCTGCATTTCCATGATATTGCCAAGTTGCTGGACATCCTGCATGAGCTTCGCAACAAGGGCAATACCATTGTGGTGATTGAGCATAATCTGGATGTGATCAAGACGGCTGACTGGGTGATTGATTTAGGGCCTGAAGGTGGTTCTGGTGGTGGTCAGATCATTGCAGAAGGTACACCTGAGCAAGTCGCGGAAGTTGAGATTTCACATACTGGGCGTTTCTTAAAGCCGATGTTGAAATAAATTTAACAGGTTCTCAAACACTGGTGTAAATTTCGGTTGATTTTGTCTCACCAGCTTAAATTTACGCCAACTCCCTCAATGTTGAGCTGGTGCATACGCGGATTTCGGCATAGGCATCGACCTTTTTAGGTCCCTGTGCCAGTTTTGATTTTAAATCCGCACTCAATTGCAGTGAGATTGAATCAAAGCCATTTTTCTGTAGTGTGAGGATGGTTTCATTGATTTGCGCATCCACCACCTGCCTGCATGCCTGTAATTCTCTCCTGTTGTTTTCCAGTTCATCTGGCTGGCTCAACATCAGCTTGTTGCTGGGGGCACGTTCCCTGGAAATTTTGTTGGCGGTTTTCACCAAGGCACGCAAACTGGTAATCTCAGTCAGCACCTGTTGGGTTTTAATATATTCCTGATGACTCTGGATAATAAGTGGAATGGAAATATAGAGGATCGACAGGATAATCACGACCATACAGGCAAAAAAAAGCTCAGCCTTGGGGAAAGCCGAGCTAGTAAACAATGATGCATGACACATCGAATACTCGAGAAAATGTTATGAGGTACAATGCAAATACCACACCTCTTCCTCAGTACTATGTGAAACACATCTCAAAAAGTAAAGTCGATTAAATAGATCAGATTTACATTTTTCATCGTTTTTGTTAATCCTTTTTAAAAAATCCAGTCTTTTGTTAACTTGGTTTTATCTGTCTTATCCCCATAATGCATTTAAATTATAAAAAAATAAACCGCATAAACACAGGAAAAGTAGATTTTATTCACACTTTTTAAGCTTAATTATGTAATTTTTGTGCTCACATTAAATGCAAAAACCGATTAACACCATCGAATAAACCCATAAAAATAAACGATTATGACCATCATATTACAGCGATTTCAAAGATGAAAATTCTATCTATCTCATTGTTAATTATATATTTCGTGTCAGGTTGACAAAATAAAATATATTTGTCTATTTTTTAAGCACCCCTTAGCTCTTGATTGTTCGTTTATCGGAGTAACCCATTTATTACATTGACTTCATATTTTGTTACAATACAATGAATCCTGTTTTTAGATGTATATCTTTTTTTATTAATGCTGGAAATTCGTATGAAAAAACTCGGTTTAGCCACTGCTTTAGTATTAGCCATGACCGGTGCTCACGCTTACCAATTCGAAATTCAAGGTCAGTCTGAAGCCCTAGATTCAAATGATGAAAACAGAGATTATAACAACTTTACTGTGGGTGGACAGGCAACCTACTATTTCAATAATGTAGATGCATCTAAAGGTCCTTTGGCAGAAGCTGCTTTCCTTAACCAGGCTTCAAATGTTGCTGTTGGATATAACTTTGCAAACCTTGACGACGTTAAATCTCAAAACGTGGGTATTAAGGCTGAAGCTTACCTGCCAACATCATATATGCCTGCATATGCAAGCTTAAGCTACAGCGCAACTGACAATGACGGTAAATATGGTCTTTCTGATGACCGTGGTCAACGCTGGGCAGTTGAGTATGGTGCTGTTATCGCACCAAATTTCCTTGTGGCTGTAGGTTATACCAACGTTGTTGAACAAACATCTTTAGATACATTCACAATCCTAAACAGTGGTTTTGCCAAAGCGGCTGGTGAGACAGCAACCATTGCTGAAGATCAGGATGCAATCACTGCACGTACTAAATACGTTGGCGCGATCACAGGTACGCCAATGTCAATTGGTTTCGAAACAGGTCTCGTTTACGGTGAAGACACTGCATACGAGCTAAAAACTGATTTGTACTTAAACTCTCAACTTAGCGCTGGTGTTTCTTATGCTGAATCTAGCTTTGCTGGTTCACCAGACTCAGCTTGGGGTGTGAATGTAAACTACTTCATCACGCCAGCGATTGCGGTTGGTGCAAGCTATGTAAATGCGAATGCTGTAGGTTCTGACGCAGATATGCAAACTGTTGGCGTAAACGCGAAATTACGTTTCTAAGATTGAATTGCGGTTCTATCCAGAACCCAGATTGATCATAAAAAAACCAGTTCATTTTGAACTGGTTTTTTATTTTAGAAGAATCGGAAAAGTCTTTCAGTTCCCAGCTACAAGACTACATCTTTTTGTCTTCGATATTTAAGGCACTGATTGCCAACACTGCCTGAGTACGGTTTTGTACGCCAAGTTTACGGAAAATGGCGGTTACATGCGCCTTGATGGTTGCCTCGGAAACTTCCAGGTCATAGGCAATCTGTTTATTCAGCAATCCCTCAGCCACCATCATCAACACGCGGAACTGCTGTGGGGTCAGTGACTGTAAACGCTCTGCCAGTGCGGTTTCGTCCGCAGCCCTTGGGTCAAATCCTGCATGAGTCGGTAAATTCGGTGGCAGCCAGATCTCACCCTCCAGCACCTGCTTAATGGCCTCTCCAATATGGCTTGGGTGTGAGGATTTTGGAATGTATCCCATTGCTCCGTGTGCAATTGCCCGCTGGATAATCGACACTTCCTCATGGGCAGAAACAATGATGATCGGAATCGCTGGATACTGTGCCCGTACATACACCAGCGCAGAAAATCCAGAGGCACCTGGCAAGTTCAGGTCCAGCAACACCAGATCGGGTTCCGCCCCATGCTCCAGACGCGCATAGAATTCGTCAACATCAGCCGTTTCCTGAATCTGTGCCTGTGGCAGGCTATAACGAACCGCTTGAATCAACGCATGTCTAAATAGGGGATGATCATCTACAATTAAAATATTCATAAGCGCTTTACGCAATCTGTAAGTACGTCAATGTACTGTGTTTATTCAAATTCAATCTATCCTAGCCTATTTTTAAATAAACCGCAGGTCAAGCACAAGACCTGATTTATTTCCTTTTCCAGCAAAATAAATCGAATATTTATATAATCCATATCCTATTTATTCAAGAATAAAGCCCTTAAAGAAATATTGAATAGAAACATGCAATTAAAACCAACTAAATTCAAGCCTATCATTATTTTTAGATATATCGATAAAAAAGATAAGCTTGCAGCATTTCCTTATTTTACAGTCAGCATATTCAGGTAGATAAATAGGGGCAATTCAGGAAAACTGTCCAGGCCCAACCATGCCAAATCACCAGACAATCGCCACTCCCCTCAACATTGTTGCCGTTTCAGGCGGGCTAAATAGTCCCTCTAAAACTGAAAGTTTAATTCAGGCCATCCTTGATGAACTTTCAGAAGCAATCAGCATTAAGGTGCATTTCATTAAACTCAGTGAAATTGGTCCTTTATTGGGTGGCGCCATTTACCGTAACCAACTACCACAGCGTGTACAGGATGACCTTGCCGCAGTTGAGGCGGCAGATGCCCTGATTGTGGGCACACCCGTTTACCGTGCATCATTCACTGGTTTATTTAAACACTTCTTCGACTTTGTTGAACAGACTGCTTTAGTCGATGTTCCTGTATTGCTGGCGGCTTCAGGTGGTAGTGATCGGCATGCACTGGTGCTGGAGCATCAGCTACGTCCGCTATTTAGCTTTTTTCAGGCACAGACCCTACCGATAGGCGTATATGCCACCGATCGGGACTTTACACCTGAATACACGGTAAAAAGTGAGCAACTGTCAGACCGTGTGACCCTGGCTGTAGCGCGTGCCTTACCAATTCTGGAGTGGGCGCCTGCCAAGGGTCAGCGTGCGGCGGCAACTAGGGCAAAAACCGAACAGGCCAACCAGAATCTCGGCATTAACACACAGATTGAACAGGCGGATGTACTCCTCAGCGGCGGTACTGTTCGGATGCGAATCCGCCTCCATCCAAAACCACAAAAAAATGTCTAAATAGGGGATGATCATCTACAATTAAAATATTCATAAGCGCTTTACGCAATCTGTAAGTACGTCAATGTACTGTGTTTATTCAAATTAAATCTACCCTAGCCTATTTTTAAATAAACCGCAGGTCAAGCACAAGACCTGATTTATTTCCTTTTCCAGTAAAATAAAAAAAAGAGCGTTCACTGGAACGCTCTTTTGTTATGTGCATCCGACTTATCTGTCTGGATAAACCGTTGCGATTAGAGTATCCACCACTGCTGGTTCAGCAAGGGTTGAGGTATCACCCAAAGTATCCAGTTCATTGGCAGCGATCTTTCTCAGAATACGGCGCATAATCTTGCCTGAGCGAGTTTTTGGCAAGGCAGGTGCCCAGTGCAGGGCATCAGGCGTTGCCACTGGTCCAAGTACCTTACGCACCCAGTTGACCAGTTCCTTACGCAATTCTTCCGATTCAGCGACATCGGCCTGTAAGGTGACAAAAGTACAGATTCCCTGTCCCTTGATGTCATGCGGCATTCCGACTACCGCAGCCTCTGCTACTGCCTCATGTGCAACCAGAGCACTTTCAATTTCGGCTGTGCCTAAACGGTGACCTGAGACGTTGAGGACATCATCCACACGGCCAGTAATCCAATAGTAGCCATCTTCATCACGGCGCGCACCATCACCAGTGAAATAGCAGTTTTTAAAGGTGGAGAAGTAGGCTTCAATAAAGCGCTCTGGATCACCCCAGATGGTCCGCATCTGGCCTGGCCATGAGTCTTTAATCACCAGATTGCCCTCATTGGCACCCTCCAGCTCATTGCCCTCACCATCAACAAGGGCTGGCTGCACGCCAAAGAATGGGCGAGTTGCCGAACCAGGTTTCAGTGCAGTTGCGCCTGGCAATGGTGAGATCAGGATTCCACCCGTTTCAGTCTGCCACCATGTATCCACAATTGGGCAACGGCTTTCACCCACAACTTCATAGTACCAGTTCCACGCTTCTGGATTGATTGGCTCACCCACTGAACCTAACAGGCGTAGGCTGCTGCGGTCACTTTCACGCACATAGGCATCACCCTCACGCATCATGGCGCGAATGGCGGTTGGTGCAGTATAGAGGATGGTGACATTGTGCTTGTCAATCACATGGCCGATACGCGCCCATGTTGGATACTGTGGAATCCCCTCAAACATCACCGTGGTGGTGGCATTGCTGAGTGGACCATACAGCAGGTAGCTATGCCCTGTAATCCAGCCCACATCTGCTGTACACCAGTACACGTCATCCTCTTTAAGGTCAAACACTTCCCTAAAGGTGGTGTTGACGTAAACCAGATAGCCACCCGTGGTATGCAGCACCCCTTTTGGCTTGCCTGTTGAACCAGAGGTGTAAAGGATGAAAAGTGGGTCTTCCGCCTTCATCGGCTCAGGTGGACAGTGCTCATCCACTTCCATAATGGCAAGGTGATACCAGATGTCACGCGCCTCATTGAACTGAATCGGGTTGCCTGTACGGTGCACCACAATTACGTTCTCTACACTGTCCGTTCCCTGAATGTCCAGGGCGGCGTCAACATTTTCCTTCAGTGGAATCAGTTTGCCACCACGCATTCCCGCATCGGCGGTAATCACCAGTTTGGCTTGGCTGTCCTCAATACGGCTTGCCAGTGAATCGGGCGAAAACCCCCCGAACACCACACAGTGCACCGCACCAATGCGGGCACATGCCAGCATGGCAATCGCCGCTTCAGGTACCATTGGCATGTACAGCACCACACGGTCACCTTTCACCACACCCTGTTTCTTCAACACATTGGCAAAACGGCACACCTCATCATGCAACTCTGCAAAGGAGATGATTTTATGGCGTGATGGATGGTCACCTTCCCAGATAATGGCAGGTTTTAATGGGTTATCCTTGAGATGACGATCTAAGCAGTTGGCAGCAACATTCAGCTCACCATCGGCAAACCACTCAATCCTGAAGTCATCCTGATTGAAACTGGTGTTCTTGACCTGGGTAAAGGGCTTAATCCAGTCAATCTTTTGCGCTTCTTCCGCCCAAAATGCTTCAGGCTGCTCAATGGAATGCTGGTAACGTTTGAAATAGTCTGCTTCCGAGATTCTTGCCGTTTCTTTGAATTTATCAGGCACTGGGTAGATTTCTTTCATAGCTCACTTCCTTGGTTTTTTATTTCATACCTTAGATATACTCATCTAGCATTGGTATGTTTTGTTCTCTCTTGCAGTATGGACACGATTGACAAGAGCAGACAATGCGGCTTTGGTCGTAGGAATGTTACGATCGGTTTATTTTCAAAAATTTACTCAAAATAATTTAAATTTGAACTGCTTGTCTATGCTTTTTGTTTTTAAAATAAGTGATTATTTTGATCATTGCCCATACCTTAAAAGATTTAATAAACAAAAAATAGGAAAATATGATGTTGAATCCCACACTCTCCTCCCAGACACAACACAAATGATCCAGAACACCACTGAATACTTTTAGGTTTCCAGAGCATAAGTGGGGTGAAACAACAACTGAACTTTACATGCATATTTGCGATAAATTTATTATGATTGCTTCCCACTCCATCCCACTTTGCGAAATAGAGATTTTTCTGTGGCAAATGAACAAACAACACTGACCAATGTCGCCAAGGACACAGGTGAACTGATCCAGCAGGCAGGTGCCAAAACCACGCAGACTGTATTGGCCCATACTGAAAAATACCATGATGCCTATACCACGATTGATAAGATCATCGACAGTTTCTGGCAGCGGGTTCCCTATATCTGCATCGCGATTGCGGTGTTTATCATTTTTTGGCTGTTGACCAAGCTGTTTAAGTTCTTTATTCGCAAAACGCTGGAAAATCGCAGCTACACCCGCCAGAACCTGGTATTGGTACTGAATCGGGTCGGCAGCACTTTTATCCTGTTTTTTGGTTTCCTGATCGCGCTGGTGATTGCCATTCCAGGCTTTACCCCGAGCCAACTGATTGGGGCACTGGGGATTGGTTCGGTCGCCATTGGTTTTGCATTTAAGGACATCTTCCAGAATTTACTTTCAGGCGTGCTGATTCTACTGAGTGAACCTTTCCGCATTGGTGATGACATTGTGGTGAATGGCATGGAGGGCAATGTTGAGGATATCCAGATTCGTGCCACATTCCTGCGTTCTCCAGATGGCCGCCGTATCGTCATTCCCAATGCGACGGTCTATACCAGTGCCGTGACGGTAAACAATGCCTACCAGCGCCGCCGTTGTGAGTTTATGGTGGGTATTGGCTATGAAGACAATATCCAGCAGGCCAAGGACATTATCCTGAAGATTCTGGACCATAACCGTAACGTGCTGAGTCAGCCTGCCTTTTCAGTAAATGTTACCGCACTGGCCGACTTCTCGATTAACCTGACGGTACGCTGGTGGGTGAATACTACAGAAACTACCACATCTGCATCTATTAGTGAGATTCAAGAACTTGTCGTGACCGCATTCGATGAGAAAGGAATTTCTATTCCTTACCCAGTACAAGAAGTTAAAGTGTATCGTGGTGATCAATCAGAACCAATCAACGAACCAACCACCTAGATAAATAATCGCCCTAAAATATGCGATACCGCCGTTTCAGTTCGTAAAATTCGGTTGCCTAAGCGCCTTGCTTGGCAGCCATTTTTTTTGAACAGATCAACCTCAAAAGGAATAAATCCGCCTTCTGGCCCAACGATCAGGCAACATGAATGCTGAATCGCATGTGGCATCTGCTGCTCTGCATAAGGATGTGCGACATAAGCAGGTTTTTGATCCGAAATAAATGTAGGCAAAACATCTTCAACAAAAGGTTTAAAACGTTTATACATTTGAATTTCAGGTGAAATCGTGTCACCTGCCTGCTCTAAACCTAAAGTCACATAATCATCGAGCTGCTGTAAAAATGGGCTTTGCCAATAGCTTTTATCCACCCGATAACTATGGATCAGGCTAATCCGTTGCACACCCAAAGTCACCGCATCCATCACCATACGGCGTAATACTTTGGGTCGTGGCAAGGCCAGAATCAACTGTACAGGCAACTTTGCAGGCACGGCTTCCACCTGAATTGGCCTGAGTAAAATATGTTGTTCTGAAATCGTTACAACTTCGGTGAGATAACGCTGACCATTGCGGATACCCACCTTTAAGGTATCTCCAGCATTTAACTGCACATGCTGGCTTAAATGTTGTAGTTGCCTTGGATTGTCAATTTTCCAGAACTCGGATTGGGTTTGTTCAGCTTCAAGTAAAACAATATTCATGATGATGCGGTTTGCTGTAAATAGCGGTCAAGCAACTGGATATGTTTTTGTAGAGAACCCTTATTGCGCTGCAATACCTGTTGAGCGTGCGCAACCTGTTGTTGGGTTTGCAGTGGATCATCCAAACAGCTTAAAAGTTGCTGTGCCACTTGTGCTGCATTTTCTCCAATTAAAATTCCCTGCGCTGCCACAAATTCATCGACAATACTTTGAAAATTAAAATAGCGAGGACCAATGACTGTCGGGATATTCAGCACCATCGGTTCCAGAATATTATGTCCTCCCCCAGGTTCATTCAATGAACCACCGACAAAACAGGCCTGACTCAAGGCATACCATAACCACATTTCACCCATACTGTCGGCAAGAAAAACCTGTGTATCGATTTGAATTGGCTGTTTAAGACTACGACGTTGCGTATTTAAATTTAAACTCTGGCAAATTTTATACACCTCATCAAAGCGCTCTGGATGACGCGGTACAACCATACATAACAAATCAGGGTTGGAATTTAAATGTGTCTGTAATTGCTTAAGTAACTGTTCTTCTTCAGGTGCATGTGTGCTGGCTAAAGTAATTATTTGGCGTTTCTCTAACTGCCATTCCTGTTTTAACTGTTCAGCTTGCTCAATAAAGGAGGTCGGAGCACTAATATCAAATTTAATATTTCCAACAACCTGACTTTTGCTTTGATCTAACCCTAAACCCACATAACGCTGTTGTGTCGCGATATCTTGAGCCAATAACCATGTGAGTTGCTGCAACATTGGCTGTGTTAAACGACGAACTTTGTCATAACCTTTCGCTGATTTTTCTGAAAGACGAGCATTCAATAAGATACATGGAATTTGCTTCTGTTTGGCTTGTGCGATCAAATTTGGCCAAATCTCAGTTTCAACTAAAGCAAGAAGTTTCGGTTGATACAGCTCAAAAAATTGTTTCAGTAACGGCTTTTGATCAACAGGCAAATAGACTGCCTGAAAAAGTGTCGAATATTTTTCGTAAAATAAACTCTTGGCTCTGGCTTGCCCTGTTTTTGTGGTGTTGGTTACTAAAACCGAATGTCCAAGTTTTAGATAGTGCTCAATCAAAGGTTGAGCAGCGTTGGTTTCTCCAACTGATACTACATGAAACCAAATCGTATTTAAATTTTTAGGGGGTTGAAACGGTCCAAAACGCTCTAGGCATTCTTGCTGAAATAGCGCATCACTTTCAGCCCGTTGTCTTATTTTCCAGCGATAGAGCGGTTTGAGACATACCAGTAAAAAGTTATACCAGAACGGGGTTTGCTGTACTGCGATTTCCTGCGCCATCCTAGACCATAATTTAGAATTTGATTTCAGCACATTATGCGGAATTTCAAAAAAAAACTCATGCCATTTTGGTAAATGACATGAGTAATTCTAAAAACGACTTAAGCTTCCAGTTGTTCAAAAACAGGATAATCGGTATAACCTTCGGCACTCGGACCATACAAGGTATCGAATTGAACCTGATTAAGCGGTAGATCATTTTCCAAACGCTCGAATAAATCAGGATTTGCGATATATGCTAAACCAAATGCAACTGCATCCGCTTGTTCAGTTGCTAAAATACGCTTGGCTGATTCTGGCGTTAATTTTTCGTTGGCAATCCAAGCACCTTTGAATTTAGGACGCAACTTTGGTTGTAAACTATCCTCAGCTTCGTACTCGCGAGTAAAGATAAACGCAACATTACGCTGATCCAATTGCTCAACCACATAACCAAAAGTCGCTAGTGGATCTGCATCACCCATGTCATGTGAATCACCACGCGGTGCCAGATGCACACCCACCCGACCTGCACCCCATACCTCAATAAAGGCATCCACAATTTGCAACAACAAGCGCGCGCGGTTTTCAATTGAACCACCATACTCATCATCACGAATATTGGTGCTACTTTGCAGGAACTGATCGATCAGGTAACCATTGGCTGCATGCAACTCAACACCATCAAAACCTGCTGCTTTCGCTAACTCAGCCGCATGTTTATATTGTGCGACGATTTCTTGGATTTCTTCATGCGATAAAGCACGAGGTGTAACGAAAGGACGTTTTGGACGCAGTAAACTCACTTCACCCGCAGGTTGAATCGCACTTGGTGCAACTGGAATATCACCATCTAATAAGTCAGGATGTGAAATACGACCGACATGCCATAGCTGAACCACAATCTTTGAACCTTGCGCATGCACTGCTTCAACAATTTTGTTCCACGCCTGAGCTTGTTCTTGTGACCATAAGCCTGGCGTATTGGCGTAGCCAGCAGCTTTCGGACTAATCACCGTCGCTTCAGTGATAATTAAGCCCGCATTGGCACGTTGTTGATAGTATTCCACCATTAAATCGTTTGGAATACGCTCAACACCACTACGAGCTCTCGTCAAAGGTGATAAAACCAAACGGTTTTTAATCGTAAAATCACCCACTTGTAATGCAGAATTTAGTTCAGCCATGATCGCCTCAATTTACACTTATTCAGTTAAAGTGTTTGTTTTAAATGTTCGATATATTGCTGAATCAAAGCTTCATTTCTGGTGAAATAGGACCACTGCCCATATTTCTCAACTTGAATCAAACCTGCCTGCTGTAACACAGACAAATGATTTGACATGGTTGATTGTGCAACTTTGCCAAGACGTTCAATATGACCTGCACATACGCCTCGTTCAAAACTGCCACCACATTCCTGCACCGGTAAAAATTGCTCAGGCTCTTTCAACCACTGCAAAATCTGTCGGCGTAATGGATTGGCTAAGGCTTTGCTAATAATATCAATATCCATAGACTCACCATGTTGATCAAGCGGCAAAACTTTGTTCAGCACCTAAACCCAGTATATCGTATTTTTTAAATATTAATATCTGTTTTTTTCGATATTAATATCCTATTTTTTCGATTAACTAAACAATGCTGAACCAAGCCACTTTGATATACTTGTTTTCATTGAATAAAGTCTCCATCCGCTCAGGAATAGGAGACTTTTTCTCACACTTTAAATTCGAGTATTCCCTCTCCTGACAGGAGAAGGCTAGGGAGAGGGCAAGAGATTTATAGACCTTGCTTTAAACTTGCTTCAATGAACTTATCCAAATCACCATCTAAGACTGCTTTAGTATTTGAATTTTCAATACCAGTACGCAAATCTTTAATACGTGAATCATCTAGGACATAAGAACGAATCTGACTGCCCCAACCAATATCTGACTTCGAGTCTTCCAATGCTTGAGCTGCTTCATTACGTTTGCTCATCTCTAACTCATAGAGTTTGGCACGTAATTGCTTCCACGCATGATCACGGTTCGCATGCTGTGAACGTTGGTTCTGACATGCCACCACGATACCCGTTGGTGCATGAGTGAGACGAACTGCCGAATCGGTTTTGTTAATGTGCTGACCACCCGCACCCGAAGCACGATAAGTATCGGTACGGACATCCGATGGATTAATATCAATTTCGATATTGTCATCAATCTCAGGTGAGATAAATACCGCAGAGAATGAGGTATGACGGTTGTTATTACTGTCAAATGGTGACTTACGTACTAAACGGTGTACGCCACTTTCGGTACGTAACCAGCCATAAGCAAACTCGCCATCGACACGGATGGTTGCGGATTTAATGCCTGCCACGTCACCATCAGACACTTCCATCAATTCAGCTTTAAAGCCATGACGTTCGATCCAACGCAGATACATCCGCAGTAACATCGATGCCCAGTCTTGTGCTTCCGTACCACCAGAACCTGATTGGATTTCAAGGAAACATGGATTTGGATCCATTGGATTACTAAACATGCGGCGGAATTCTAAGTTACCTAAAGCCTGTTCAGCACTATCAAGTTCAGCCTGAACATCTTCTAGTAAAGTTTCATCATCGGCTTCTACAGCCAGATCAAGCATGGCTTTGGCATCATCTAGCTGCTCTGCAAGACGATCAAATACACCTAAAGTATTTTCTAAACTGCCCTTTTCTTTCGCAATCGCTTGCGCACGACTCTGATCATTCCAAATCGTTGGGTCTTCTAGTTCTCTTAAAACTTCTTCTAAACGCTCAGCCTTTAGATCGTAGTCAAAGATACCCCCGTAGTGTTTGGCTACGATCAGATAAATCTTTCAATTGGACTAAGTACGGATTAATTTCCACGCGTATTTTCTCACAATATTTTTCACTCAATCTCATATTTTAACATAACTGGTTTGTACGACACAGCCATGTATTTTTAACTAAATTCAGCAGTTCATCAGATACATGGAAATGTATTTTGCTTATATAATTTCATGTTTTAAACAGGCTCTGATTACACTAAAAATACGAATCAACACAATCTATCCTAAGTTTTAATAAATCAAAACACTAATATTTTTTATTTAAAATCAACTATATACTAATTAAAATTTACATTTTATCTACGTTTGTACCATACAGTTACTTTCTTAAGATTGACGATTAAATAATTTTCTCTAGACTAAAAGTTGTAACAAAAAGTGTAATTAATATTCATTTGGTTCATTATCTCAACAGGGGCATAACCATGAAAAAATTAGCAATAGCATCAGCACTTTTATCTGCGATTGCAGTAACAGGCACTGCTCATGCGTATCAAGCTGAAGTGGGTGGTTCATATACTTATACAGATCCGGATCATTATGATAACACTACATAGTTTTGGCGTAGATGGTAATTTTATTATTTCAATCCAGTCCAAACACGTAATGCACCACTTGCGGAAGCAGCGTTCTTAAACCGTGCTAGCAACGTGAAAGCCAATGTTAACTATGCCGACAATAGTGGCGTAAAAGATACAAAATATGGCGCAGGTGTTGAATATTTCGTACCGAATAGTGATTTCTATTTAAGTGGTAATGTCGGTCGTAGTGAGCTTGAAGTAGACAATAATGCCATCAATCAAAAGTACAACCTACGGCAGAAGTTGGTTACTTACCTGCTCCAGGCTTATTACTGTATTAGGTGTGAAAGGCTTACACGAGAAAAATGGTAAAGACGGCGCTGATCCAACTGTACGTGCTAAATATGTCACTCAAGCTGGTGGTTTCAATACTAACTTTGAAGCTCAAACAGCAATCGGTGATGAAACTGCATACAAATTAGGTGCTGATCTTTATATCGATCCGACTTTGGGTATAGGTGTATCATTTGCTGATTCAACTGTTGAAGACTCCGATACTATCTTTAGTCTTCATGCCAAGAAATTCTTGACACCTCAAATTGCTGCTGGCGTAAGCTACACAACAACGGACGGTGCTGATTCTTTCGGTCTGAATGGTACATTCCGCTTCTAATTCTCTCCAGAGAGAATATAGGGTCTGTTGATCTTTACCAGACCCTAAGGAATCCACCCTTTATGGGTGGGTTTTTATTGGCTTAAATATACAACCTGAAGTTGCAGGCTGGTGATGCCATTAAAAACGTTGCGTTCCAGCGTATACACCAGGTCGACATAGCTCAGCATCGGATTGAACTCAAAACGGTCTGCCGCATTAAAGGCTATGGCATCTACAACTTGCTGTCCGAGTGCCAGCTTTGCTTTAAATGCTGGTCTTTCAACCAGCGATAGTCGATGATCTTAAAAGCTTCCCTCAAACTGTGGCAACGGAAACTTCTGTCCCCACGGACCCAACCGCTCAATCCAGTCTAGCGTTTCAAGATGTAAAGTAGCATCTGTTAACTCACCATCTGTCCATATGGTCGCTTGGAATAATTTTTCATCCATTTCAGCAATTGATTGAATAAAAACTGTTTTAAATTCATCAAAATTGTCTTTTTGTAAGGTCAAACCCGTTGCTGCGGCATGTCCACCAAAATGGCTGACCAAATGGGGATACTGCTCCGCCACCCGTTCAATGGTGTCGCGAATATGAATACCCTCACCGGAACGCGCCGACCCTCTTTGATATGAATGCCATCTTCATCAGGGGCAAACACCAGACTGGGACGATGAAATTGGTTCCCTTTAATCGCCCAGCGACAATCCCAATCACACCCTGATGCCACTGTTCATCAAACATCACCAAAGCCGCGGGTAAATGTTCCGTTTCCAGTTGAATATGTTGTAAAGCACTGAGCGCCTGCTGCTTCATCGCCCCCTCAACCTGACGGCGCTCGATATTTAACTGGTTTAATTGCTGTGCAATTGGATAGGCAGTTGCCATATCGGGCGCGAGCAGGCACTCGATCCCGATTCGCATGCTTTCCATGCGACCCGCCGCATTGATACGTGGTCCAAGCACGAAACCGGTGATCCTGTGCTTTTAAGGTTGCCGCATCTCTTTTGGCAATATCCAATAATGCTAAAATTCCTGCACGACATTGATATTGCTGAATTCGTTTTAAGCCAGCATCCACTAAAATACGGTTATTATAATCAAGCGATGCAACATCAGCATAAGTTCCCAACGCAACCAAATCTAAATACTGAGTGACTTTACTGGTACTTTTTCCCTGCTGAGCGCGGTAACTGGCTAATTTCGCTAGTACATAAAAGGCAACACCAACCCCAGCCAATGCTTTGCTTGGAAAATGCAACCCAGTTGATTCGGATTGACCACTGCTTCAGCATTTGGCGTAGGTTTTGTCGTCAAATGATGATCGGTAATAATCACCTGCATCCCTAACGCTTGGGCAGTCTCCACCCCTGCATGACTCGATATACCATTATCTACAGTAATCAAAAGATCTGGTTGATAGCTTTGCTTTGCCAACTCAGCAATTTTAGGGGTTAAGCCATAACCATACTTAAAGCGATCAGGCACTAAATATTCAACGTTCGCCCCCATTTCTTTAAGAACTAAGATCATCAATGCAGTACTGGTCGCACCATCGGCATCATAATCGCCAATAATGACAATCTTCTGCTGCTGGTCAATCGCCTGATCGATCAGTTCAACCGCCGTGTCCAGTCCCTTGAGACTGGGTGCAAGCAGATGCTTGAGTTTTAGCTCAAGTTCCTGTTCAGACTGAACGCCACGTCGTGCCAATATTTCAGCAATAAACGTAGGCACGCCCTGAAATTGTTCAGGGCTTGTTAATAAGGGACGTTGCTGAATAATTGGATAATTCAATGGTAATGCACTGGTTTAAAATGAATGGATCAAAATAGCATGCTTTTTAAAACTTTTGCCCTTTGTATTTACCGATCAAAGCAATTTAACAGATAAAAAAGATACAATTTTTTTCATAAATATTTTGTTACTATTGTGCTTAAAATTTGTACTAACCCAAAATATCAAGACGTATATTTATAATAGTTAAGATATTGATTAAATTATATAAAAATAGTTTGTGACATATTTTGCCAGAATAAAAGACGTGAACGAGCGGTTAAAAGCGTAAATGTCGTTTTAACCACCGACAAAAAATATAAATAAAATCAATTAGTTGCATTAAAAATTAGTTTGAATTTATCTGTAAATATAGCTATAAATAACATTTCACTCAATCATGAGGCATTTTGATGAATCCATACTATTTTGAAATGCAGGCTTTAACATGGCGAGCTAAGCCACCAATTCAGCAAGATGCGATTCTGATTGGCAATAAAGTCATTCAACATGATGGCTTGATCAGTAAACGTTATGTTTACCCTGCCGATGAATATTGGTGCGCTGCGGTTTCTGATGGTGTCAATAGCAGCCCCAAAGCTGAACAAGCCTCAAAACAGGTACTCAACAGTGTATTGGCACAAGCTCAAGCCAAACAGCGCGTTTCTTTACAACAAATTCAAGATGATTTAAGCAATACGCTCGCAGCCAATCCAAAAACATATAGTACCAGTGCAACTTTGGCTTTGGTGAGTCATACCAGTCCACAGGGTTTTATTCAAATTCAGCATGTGGGCGATAGTCGGGTCTATTTATTTAGTGGACATCAGCATAAATGGTATGCCTTGACCAAAGACCATAATTTCCTCAATGAAATGGCTGAAAATGGTGAAATACAAATTATTGTGGGGCAAGAATATGCCAGTTTTTACTATATGCTCAATTATTGTTTTTGTGCTGATTCACAGCATGAAATTCCTGAGTTTTCCCCTCAAGAAGAATATTTAACCGAGGAAGATGCGTTATTAATTTGCAGTGATGGTGTTCACGATATTCTGGAATGTGATACTTGGCAACCTTTACTTGCTGAAACTTCATTAAAAACATGGCTGATGGAAATGAAAAATGCATTATATCAACATCATGCTTACGATAATGTCAGTATGATTTTAATTCGTTTAGTTCAACAAGGAGAATAATATGCTAGATGAACCATTATTAGAACAGATTAAAATATTTTCTCAAGATATTGGTTATATCTCTATATCTTCGATACAACGAAAATTTATGCTCAGTTATACCCATGCAGAACAACTGGTTGACACACTTATTCAGCAGGGTTTTTGTGAAGAAAAATTTACCCCTGAATATGGTTATCGAATTTATCACGCATAAATGAAGGGGAGTAAAATGCCAAGAATACTCAAAAATATTGATCATATTGCCTTAGAAAAGCAAAGAGATGTTTTGTATATTACTTTTCATGGAAAAGATGAAGATATGATTCAAAACATTAGAAATGGAGAAGATTTTGATTATGAACAATGTCAAAAACGCATTGATTTAATTGCATGGTTGCAACAAAATCATATCCAATTTGAAGAATGTTTTAGCTTTTCGAGCAAAAGTGGCTGGATTTCTTTTCCTTACTTGGGTGAAATTTATCTGGATGTTGCTTTTGATGAAACTGACTCATAATATCAGTTACTTTATGAACATCTGGAAAATATCGATGGCAGTATGAAAATAGAGGGGGTTATATGGTGGTGTTACCCTTTAGAAAAAGCCATTGAGATTTCAAAGCTTCCAGAAATAGATTGGGATAATTTTTGATGGTTTTACCATATATATGTAAACATTTTGATTATCACCAACCAATTCTATTCCAATACAATTAGGGCTTTGACTATGAATAAACCAAATATTTTTAAACTCGCTACGAAAGAGTTATCACAAGATGCTTTTTTCTTGGCTTTTACAATGGCTGATGACAAGTACAAAAATCAATATAATCCCGAATTAAATGAAACTGCAAAAGATTTCATAAGATTATTACTTGGGAAAAACCCACGACTATACCATCAATAAAGTTGATGCAGGTAGACAATGGAATAATATTGATATTTGGGTTGAGGTTAATGATGAATATTTTATTGCTATTGAAGACAAAACAAATACGAAAGAACACTCTGAACAGCTTGAACGATATAAAGATATTATTAAATCATTATAAAGACAAATCGCACAAACTTGTTTTTGTTTACTTAAAAACAGGTAACGAAAGCTCTTATACGCTTCAGGAAGTAAAAATAAAGGTTATTCTGTTATTGATCGACAAAATATTTTACAAGTGCTCAACAAACGACTTATATCAAATAATATTTTGAATGACTTCAAAGATTATTTAAATGAAATTGAGATAAAACAAACTGCCACAAGAAAATTAGAAAATATTTCTATTTGGCATACAGGTGAAGGGTTTTATTCAAAGCTACAAGAAAATATTTCGGAATGGACTGATTGGCATTATGTTCCCAATCAAATGGAGGCTTTCTTGAATTTTTGGTATCATTGGAAGAAAATAGATGAAATTGGTGAAATGTATATTCAAATTGAAAACTCTTTTGAATACGAATTAAATTAGTTATCAAGATTGCAGAATGGGAACAAAGCACACAGACTTTATATCGTATCCTCAACGAAATAAAACCAATAGCAGAACGTCATGGTTTTAATGATTAAAAAACCAGATAGATAATCGAGCAGGATACACCTCAACGCTTGCAGTTATTCAGGATGCTTTTCAAGTAGATCATGATGAAAACTTGACATTTCAATGGTTTTTTACTCACATTAAAACAACTTTGAAAAGACACTGGATGAATAGAATAATCAACAAATACAGCAAACTATATAATTTTGGACTAAGGCATCAATCTCTGCAACAACCCAAGCACCATTTGTTTTTCATAACTTAAACGGTCATAAAACGGTTTGGTCGTCCTTGCCAGAATTCATAATAATCTGCATCTAAGCGATAACCACCCCAAAATTCGGGTTTATCCAACTCCGCTCCATGTACTTGGTTTTGTAAGTTTTGAAAACGCTGTTGTAATAACTCACGGCTTTCAATGACAATCCACTTTGTGGCGTACTAATATGTGCCGCAATTTGGCTATCACGTGGACGCTTATGGTAATAATCCGTCGATTCCTGTTCTGAAATCTTGGAAACCTGACCACCGATACGTACCTGACGTTCTAAACTCGGCCAGTAAAATAAAAGTTCAGCATAAGGATTTTCCGCAAGGTCTAATCCTTTCTGACTATCATAATTGGTGTAAAAATCATAACCAGCTTCTGTTGCACCACGTAACAAAACGGTTCGGACGTGTGGGCGACCTTGAGTATTTGCTGTCGCCAAAGACATCGCATAGGGTTCATGTAATTGAGCAGTGAGTGCATGATTGAACCAACTCAAGAATTGCTCATGGGGATTTACACTGATCTGGGATTCGTGTAACTCACCTTGTTCATAACTTAAACGAAGTTCACTCAGGTCTTTAATGACATCATTCATTATTACTCTCCTTTAAGCAGCTTGAGCATGAGCTCTGACTGCATCGGCTAAATGATTTGCGATGGCATCCACTTCCTGCTGTTGATCTCCTTCTACCATAACTCGAATCACAGGTTCAGTACCTGATTTACGAATCAAAATACGTCCACGCCCAGTCAATTGTTGTTCAGCTTTTTCAAATTCAGCAACAAGAGCAGGAACAGCATATGGATCAATCATATGCTGTAAACGAACATTGATTAACACCTGTGGAAATAATTCAAAGTCTGCAACTAATTCATGTAATGCTTTCTCTTGCTCAACCATCACCGTGAGCACTTGTAAAGCGGCAATAATCGCATCGCCAGTGGTGCTCTTATCCAACGTTAAGATATGACCTGAAGGTTCACCACCTGTGACCCAACCATTTTCTTCTAATGCCTGTAATACATAGCGGTCACCGACTTTTGCGCGCACAAAACCGACATCCGCTTTTTGTAATGCTAACTCAAGTGCCATATTACTCATGACTGTTCCAACAATACCTGCTGGTTTATTTTTGGCCTGAGTTGCAAGGATATACAGAATATGATCACCATCTACCAGCTGACCATTTTTATCCACCATCACGACACGATCTGCATCACCATCAAAGGCAATCCCAAGGTCCGCCTGATGCTCGACCACCGCTTTCTGCAATTGTTCAGGATGGGTTGAGCCACAGTTTTCATTAATGTTTAAACCATCTGGTTCGTTATAAAGTGGAATCACTTTCGCCCCAAGTTCACGGAATACCGATGGCCCAACGCTATATGCTGCGCCGTTAGCACAATCCACTACAATTTTGAGATTACTAAGATCGAAGTGATATGGAAATGTTGATTTACAGAATTCGATGTATCGACCATTTGCATCTTTTACACGAACACTTTTACCTAGGTTAGCCGTATCATCAATCAGTAAATCTTTTTCTAATTCTTGATTGATCTCATTTTGTAAGGCATCTGGGAGTTTTTTACCTTCACCTGAGAAAAATTTAATCCCATTATCAAAGTAAGGGTTATGTGATGCTGAAATCACAATACCTGCATGTGCATGCAAAGCACGTGTTAAATGCGCTATAGCAGGCGTTGGTAATGGTCCCAACAAATGCACATACACACCTGCTGCGTTTAAACCTGCTTGGAGAGCTGCTTCTAGAATATAACCTGATAAACGCGTATCTTTACCCATAACCACAATTGGTTTGTTTTTAGGACTATTTCTTTTTAATACTTTTCCTGCTGCAAATCCTAATTTTAATGCAAATTCAGGGGTAATCGGCATTTGTCCAAATTTGCCACGAATTCCATCAGTTCCAAAATAGCTCATTCTTTACTCGCTTTCTTATCTTTATATGACGTATCGTCATATCATTTTTCATCTGTTTTACTTTACACCAAAACAAAAAAACCGTCAGTGGACTGACGGTTTTTTTATTGCCAAAATTACTAAAGATCAACCTACACGATAGTTTGGTGCTTCTTTAGTAATCGTCACATCATGAACATGTGATTCAGACATGCCTGCCGAAGTAATTTTCACAAATTTTGCATTTTGACGAAGATCTTCAATCACAGATGAACCTGTATAGCCCATAGAAGAACGTAAACCACCCATCATTTGATGGATGATATTGCCCATTGGACCTTTATATGGAACACGACCTTCGATGCCTTCTGGGACCAACTTTTCAGCACCTGCTTTAGAGTCTTGGAAATAACGGTCAGCAGAACCTGTTGCTCCCGCCATTGCACCCAATGAACCCATACCACGATACGCTTTATAGTAACGACCTTGGAAAAATTCAACTTCACCTGGCGCTTCTTCAGTACCAGCAAGGAGTGAACCGACCATGATCGTGCTCGCACCTGCGCCAATCGCTTTCGCCATATCGCCAGAGAAACGAATACCGCCATCTGCGATCAATGGAATTTGATCTTTTAGTGCATTGGCAACACTATCAATTGCCGAAATCTGCGGCATACCAATACCTGCCACAATACGTGTCGTACAGATCGAACCAGGGCCAATACCCACTTTAACGGCATCTGCACCTGCATCTAACAATGCTAAAGCTGCATCACCTGTTGCAATGTTTCCACCAATCACTTGAACTTGTGGATAATTTGTTTTTACCCAACGTACACGTTCAATTACACCCGCTGAGTGACCATGTGCCGTATCTACGACAATCACATCTACACCCGCATCGACTAATGCTTCCACACGGCTTGGTGTTTCTACACCTGTACCGACCGCAGCACCCACACGTAAACGACCAAGGTCATCTTTACAGCTGCTTGGATAGCTTTCCGCTTTACGGAAGTCAGTGACTGTAATTAAACCTTTGAGTTCATTGTGTTCACCAACAACTAGAACTTTTTCAATACGATGCTTTTGTAGCAATGCTTGAATATTTTCTTTCGACTCACCTTCACGAACAGTCACTAAACGGTCTTGACCTGTCATGATATTGCTTACTGGTTGTTCAAGATTGGTTTCAAAACGAGTATCACGACCTGTGACAATACCCACAACTTTGCCATCTTTTACAACAGGTACACCACTAATATTATTCGCTTGGGTAATTGCAATAAGTTCACGTACTGTCGTTTCAGGCGTTACTGTGATTGGGTCTTTCACCATTCCAGCTTCGAATTTTTTTACACGGCGTACTTCCGCAGCTTGTGCAGCGATATCCATGTTTTTATGCAAAATACCAATACCACCATTTTGCGCCATTGCAATCGCCATACGAGACTCAGTCACCGTATCCATTGCAGCAGAAACGAGAGGGATATTCAGTTGAATTCCGCGAGTTAAACGTGTCTTTAAGGAGACATCTTTTGGGAGAACAGTTGAGTAGGCAGGAAGTAATAAGACATCATCGAAGGTTAACGCTTCTTGAACGATGGTCAGCATAACAATCTCACTGGTAATTTCCGTGAGCTATTATAAACAAATTTCGATGTGATTTTCATTTTCTATGATGAAAATAATTTGATAAGCGCGTAGAAACGCTTCACTACGACGCCTTATGTCATTTAAGCAACATCGATACAGTTAACAAACTTGATCATAATTCTCATTATTTTCTGAATCTTGTTGTTCAATATTAATCAATGGGATGAGATTGTGCGCAAGTCGTGCTTTATTACAATGATCATCCGCAATCTGAACCTCTTTACACGTTGAGCTTCGAATGGCGTAGATCGAACAACTGACTTGCTGTCCTACTTCTCCTTGTAATGCGATACATTTGACTTGAGCTTGGTTGGTACCTTTCATACAAGAATAAACGGCTGTGAGCGGTTCGACCATGTTTGCAGGCATCCGTTCTGCTTCAGCCCAATAAAAAGAAACACGATAATTTGCACAGCATGCACCACAACTCACGCATGCATCTGAGCTTGCAACTTGAGACAACATTTTTCTTAAAATTCTCGTTATCAAATTAATTTTTTGTAACTTGAATCCTAAGAAAAGTTGTTGATGAACACAATAGATTTATAGAAAAAATATTATGAATTCATTTAGGTAGGACAACTAAACACATACTCATTCATTAAATCTACGCCACATTCCAGACCCTCAATCCAGTCCAGAAACTGGTTGATCATCTCTTTTCCAACAAATGCGGTGCCATGCTGCGGCACAATCATGTCGAGGTCCATCTGGCGAACCATATTCACCCATAAACGGATGACCTTGTTGGAACACATATAACGCTGGTGGAAGCCTTTCATCTTCTTGATGTGAGCTTCAAAATCGGCAATCGGCTGGCTGGCATCATCAACAATTGAGGCACCCATATCCCCTGAAAAAAGAATTTTGGCGACTGGATCATAAAACTGGAAGTTGCCCACCGAATGCAAAAAGTGAGCAGGAATCGCTACGATTGCTGATTCACCTAAAGGAATCACTTGTCCAGTATCGGCAAGCTCAATTAAGCGCTCTTCCCAATTCCCTTTCATTCGATCACTCATAAATGCTGAGTTTAAATGCGGTAAAAAGCGTGCCCATAATTTAGATGCCACTACTTTCGCATCGGTATAAACTAACCAACGTGGCATCGAAGTAATAATATCGGGGTCTTGATGGGATGCCATCACATAATCCAAATTTTTCAATTTGGTATAGCGGTTTAACTCCATGGTTAAAGGAACATAGGTGAGATCACCACCTGGATCTAGAACCGCTGCACGATCGTGATCAATAATTAAAAATTGATTGGCTTGAATGCCTTCGCCCTTGACCAAACTGGTAAAACTAATGCATTTATGCGTACCATTATCAAATAGTATTTGCGATGTAGTCCGCTCAAAACTCATATCAACCCCATAAAAATTCTTTAAATATGAAATATTTTAATTCCTTAATAAAATAATGGGATTTTATTATTGTTTCAATCAAATATTGTACTTTTATCATAATTTATAAAAAAAGATCCATGCATAAATGATGGATCTTTTTTGCGATTTAAATTTAATTAGAAGAAATAATGCTGTACCAAGGTTGAAATACCAACGACTAAGAAAATCGCAGCACCAATTTTATGAATAAGTGAAATTGGTAACTTATCAGCTAACTTATCGCCGATAAATACTGCTGGCGCATTCGCTAACATCATGCCAAGCGTTGTACCACACATGACCCAAAAAATACTGTCAAAACGTGCAGCTAAAGCAACTGTAGCAATTTGGGTTTTATCACCAATTTCAGCCAAGAAAAATAGAATAAAAGTTGCACCAAATACGCCGAATTTTTGCCATTTATTAATACTTTCAGTTTCATCCCCTAATTCATCAGGAATGAGCATCCAAATCGCCATACCAATAAAACCAAGTGCCAAAATCCATAATAGAATTTCAGGACTTAGGACAGTCGTAATCCATTGACCTAATACCGCAGAGATACCATGATTAATCGTGGTAGCCAGTAAAATTGCAATTAAAATCGGAACGGGTTTACGGAAACGTGCCGCGAGTAATAATGCCAGCAATTGCGTTTTATCGCCCATTTCAGCAAGGGCAACAATTGATGTGGAGATGAGGAATTCATACATAGTTGAATGCTCTGGCTAGCAAAATATACCGATGACCTACCCCTCCTGCTAGCCAAAATCAAGTAGATTGATGCAGAGTGGTAAATCAAAGGTCTTGCCAACAAAAGCACAGCTAAACAGCTGTTCTTGGTTCTTTGCTATGATGACCATGTTCTGTGGAACAATTATGTTGACCATCACCTCTTTACTTTGCGTAAAGAGCGGCTACTCCCCAATGAAGTGATATTAGTTTATCAAACTCTTTAAATTTTTTAAATCACTATGCCCAAAATTTTTGGTAACCCCAAATTAGCAAACGGGCAATCCCCAATAACAAAGCTAAATTCACACTCAAGCCAAAAAAACCAAAAATCCCCCAGCCACTTGCGCCACCCATATGCTGTGCCTGATATTCCATTGCCATGACCACCGTCGCCACCAGCATTTCCAACCCCATGACCACATACATCACCCAATTGCATGAAAAATGCAGGAAGCTGACCCACAACCCCATCAGGACAAAAACGATGAGTAGCAATGGCAGCATCACCCGATAAATCACCAACATCCTTGCACCAATTCTAAAAAAGTGTTTTGAATAATGAATTTTTATTTTATCGCAATTGCCAAATAAATGATCATCATAAAAAGAGAACCCCGCTTAGGCGAGGTATTCTCAATTTAAAAATCTTTACAGCAACAAACTTCGAATATCTTTTAAAAGCTTGGTCAACTTATTGGTAAAACGTGCTGCGTCAGCACCATTAATCACACGGTGGTCATAAGACAATGACAACGGCAACATTAAGCGCGGATCAAAGTCTTTACCACTCCACACAGGTTGCATGGTTGCAGGAGATATACCTAAAATCGCGACTTGCGGCCAATTGACCAACGGCGTAAATGCAGTACCACCAATACTGCCTAAGCTGGTAATGGTAAAATTGGCACCTTGTAGATCTTTCGGTGACAATTTACGATCACGGGCTTTTTGGCTGAGTTCAGCCAATTCTGCTGCAATTTGCTTAATTGATTTTTGATCAGGATTGCGTAATACAGGCACTGTTAAACCATCTGGGGTTGCAACCGCAATACCCATATGAATTTCGTTACGCAATAATACTGACTTCTGATCATCAGCCAAATGCCCCGCAAAATACGGCTCTTCTTTTAACAAGTGCGCAACCGCTTTGGCAATAAAGGCCAAGATGGTTAAGCTCAAGCCTTGTTTTTTAAAGCCATCTTTCAGTTCGCCACGCCATGCTTCAAGCTCGGTAATATCCGCCAAGTCAAACTGCGTCACTTGCGGAATAAAGTTATTCAATGACAGCTGTGGCACAGACACTTGCTGTAAACGTGTCATTGCCTTTATTTCACCACCGCCAAAGGCAGTAAAGTCTGGCAATGCAGGTAAAGCCGACTGGAGCGGCTTGCGTTGCAGCAGTCGGTTGTGGTGCGGTCAGACGTGTTTTCACATAAGCAAAGACATCGTCCTTCATCACACGACCGTAAAGCTCACCCGATGCTTTGACCTGCCCGCCTAACTCACGTGCCAGTTTACGCACGGCTGAACCCTGCATACACCTTGGCATTGTCAGCTTCTTTGCGCTGGGTCGTTTCTCAGCTTGTGCAGGCGCACTTGGGGCCGCTGTCGCTGCCGCCTGTGGTTTTGCTGGTACTTGCTTGAGTCGCAGGCGTAGCGGCTGATTGAGCTTGGCGCTGCTGTTGATGCAGCGGTCGAGCCACCACTTCAATCGTTGCTAATGCCATGCCTTGACGAACTTCTTGATCGCGGTGACACATGGATTGCTTTCACAATCCCTGCAACCGAGCTTGGTACTTCAACCGATGCCTTATCTGATTCAACCACACATAGGCTTTGTTGAGCTTCAACACGATCACCAACATTGACCAGAATTTCGGAAACAAGAGCTTTTTCTACACCTTGTGATCAGGTATTTCAATTTCAACATGACCCGTTGAGTATTCGTTGCAACTGGTACCAGTCGTTGCGACTGGCGCTTCTGTTTGAGTTGGAGTTGCTTGTGGTTCTTGGTGCAGCAGCCAAACTTTTTGCAGTCTTTGACCTGAATCAAGACCACACCTTCCTTAATGCTATCGCCTTCTTTAATCTGGATCGCTTCCACAATCCCCGCAACCGAGCTTGGGACTTCTACAGTCGCTTTTGTCCGATTCAACCACCACAATACTTTGTTCAGGTTCAATCTGATCACCCACTTTGACCAATACTTCTGCAACCAGCGCCTTTTCCACACCGATATCGGGAACTTTTACATCCAATAATCTGGCTTGTTGTCGCTGCTGGAGCAGCAACTGGTTGTGTTTTTGTTTCAGCTTCACGACAGGCTTTTACTTCTGCTTTTGGCGCTTCTACTTCGGTGCAGGTGCTTCAGCGGGCAGACTCAGACTCTAACTCAATCAATGCGATGCTCTCAGTCACTTCATCGCCCTGTTGAACCAGAATACTTTTAATGATCCCTGCCGCAGTACTTGGTACTTCTACCGTTGCTTTATCTGACCTTCCAACTAAAAGGCTATCGTCAACTGCAACATGATCGCCGACTTGGACCAAGATTTCCTGCAACAAGTGCTTTATCTACGCCAATATCAGGTGCTTGATTTGCATAATTATTTCCCCTCACCTATTTGTGTTTCATTGTATTCAGCAACTGCCTGGACTTCTGGATGCGCTTTGTGGCGCCCATGCCGGACGACTCGTATCTAATTCAAAATTAGAAATTGCACTTCTTCACTAAACGTGCATCTACCTCACCTTCGTCCGCTAATTTTTTCAAAGTCGCAACCACGATATGTGCAGCATCACTAAAGAAACTACGTAAGTTGGCATCGTATCTGAACGGCCGTAACCCGTACCTAATGCAACAAATGGACGACCATCTGGTAAATATGCATCGATTTGTTCACTCGTACGCACGCATATGGTCTGTCGCAGAAACAACAATACCTTCCGTACCACGTAACTGTTTAGATACCCAAGATTCTTGTCACTTCTTCAGCAAGCGCAAGTGGGTGTAAGCGGTTATATTCTTCGCATGCCATCCCATCACGCGTGACAACTCGTTAAAGCTAGTTACACTCCAAACGTTTGAATGGATTTTGGTATTCATCACGTAAGATTTTCGCAGCTTTGATCACCTCACGAAGAATCACACCCAGTAATTGAACTCGTTGCTTTTTCATCTTTTTCTTTCGAACAAGTACATACCACGGTTTAATGCCTCAGCGCCTTCTGGCATTGCAGGATGCTCGTAGTTTCTCGTTCATTACGGTTAAGTAATAGAACACTCGCTCTTGGTTCACATACATGCGTTGTAAACCATCGTGTACGATCACAGCCAAGTTCATAACCAAAACATGGATCATAAGATACACAGTTTGGAATGGTGTTCGCCAAGATATGTGAATGACCATCTTGGTGCTGTAAACCTTCACCGTTCAATGTGGTACGGCCAGCAGTCGCACCAAGTAAGAAACCTTGTGCCTGTGCGTCACCCGCAGCCCATGCAATATCCCCAATACGTTGAGAAACCAAACATTGAGTAGTACATATACATTGGAATCATCGGCAAGCTATTGGTTGAATAACTGGTTGCCAATGCAGCCCACGCACTCATCGCACCTGCTTCGTTAATCCCCTCTTGCAGCATGTGACCGCCTTCACTTGCTTCACGATAATGCATCAACTGTTCTTGATCTTCAGGAGTATATTTCTGACCATGCGCAGCATAAATACCGAGCTGACGGAACATCCCTTCTAAACCGAAAGTACAAGCTTGGGTCTGGAACGATTGAACGACACGGTCTTTAATTGCTTTTTCTTCAATAATGCAGCAATTAAACGAACCATCAGCATCGTGGTCGATTGCTCTTTTACCGCCAGAGCCATTTCAATACAGCATCAAATACTGATAATTCAGGAATCGCTAAAGTTTCACTCTTTACGCAGGTAAATAACCGCCTAACGCTTTCACGACGCGCCTTCATATATTTCAATTCAGGCGAGTTTTCGCTTGGACGATAGAAAGGTACTTCTTCTAATTGCTCATCGTTAAATGGCAAATTGAAGCGATCACGTACATATTTTAAAAGATTCGATTTGCATCTTTGATTTTGATGCGTTTTGCTTTACTGCTTCAATTTCATCAGACAAGCCATAACCTTTAACAGTTTTCGCTAAGATTACAGTTGGTTGACCTCAAGCGGTACATGCTTCTGCATAGCTGCAAAAACTTTTAGGAAAGGGTCATGACCACCACGATTTAGATTATCAATATCTTCATCGCTTAGGTCTTTTAATCAACTCAGCCGCTTCTGGGTATTTACCAAAGAATTTTTCGCGTGCATATGCACCGCCCTTCACTTGTAAGCGTTGGTATTCGCCATCCAGTGCTTCTTCCATAACCGCTTTTAAAGCACCAGTGCTGTCTTTAGCCAGTAGTGGATCCCAATGACGGCCCCACACCACTTTAATCACACGCCATCCCGCACCACGGAATAAAAGATTCTAATTTGAATAATTTTACCGTTACCACGTACAGGACCATCGAGACGCTGTAAGTTACAGTTCACCACCCAAATCAGGTTATCCAGCTTTTCACGACCAGCAAGTGAAATTGCACCCGTACTTTCTGGCTCATCCATCTCACCATCGCCCAGATATGCCCAGACTTTACGATTTTCTTTCTTTTGGATCAAACCACGATTCATCAAGTACTTTTGAATGTGTGCTTGGTAAATCGACATAATTGGACCCAAACCCATGGATACAGTTGGGAATTGCCAATAGTCCGGCATTAAATACGGATGTGGATAACTCGGAAGACCATTACCACCCACTTCACGGCGGAAATTATTCAATTGATCTTCAGTTAAACGCCCTTCCAAAAATGAACGTGCGTAAATACCAGGGGCACAATGACCCTGATAATAAATCATGTCACCGCCGAAATTGTCCGAGGCAGCACGAAAGAAATGGTTAAAGCCCACATCGTACAAAGTGGCGGAAGATGCGAAGCTGGCAAGATGCCCACCAAGATCATCGCCTGTTTTATTGGCACGTAATACCATCGCCAAGGCATTCCAACGAATCAAAGCACGAATACGACGCTCCATATCTTGGTCGCCTGGCATCGCTGGTTGTTCTTCAACAGAAATCGTATTGAGATAAGGTGTATTTAAGCGTTGGATCGGAACATGTTTTGCAATAGCCTGTTGATAAAGTTTTTCTAATAAGAATGCGGCGCGTTCCGTGCCCATATGTTGTAATACTGAATCAAATGCTTCTTGCCATTCCTGGGTTTCCTGCGCGTCAGAGTCGCCATAAAACGCCATACAATTCACCTTTTCCCTTAAGTTATTTTGTCGGTACTATTTCTATCATGTTTTACTTTGATAAGGGTATTGCCCCAGATGAATATAAAACTCCTTATTATTTTCTTACTAAATAGTCATTGACCTAATTCAAACAAAAATAAAAA
Organism: Acinetobacter sp.; assembly: GCA_046347365.1. Taxonomy (GTDB): domain Bacteria; phylum Pseudomonadota; class Gammaproteobacteria; order Pseudomonadales; family Moraxellaceae; genus Acinetobacter. The sequence goes on from JAXMGF010000005.1 coordinate 40,667, forward strand.
AAATCGCCAATAAAGGCGATTTTTCACAGTATTTATATACAACTATTAACAAATTAAATTACGGTAACATTGCGAGATAGGTTGATGGATTTTTGCGCTGACCATCCTTCACCACTTCAAAATGTAAATGTGGTCCTGTACAACGTCCAGTACAGCCTACATTGGCAATATGCTCGCCTGCACTAACGCGATCACCCGCATTCACCATTAAGCGTGAAGCGTGAGCATAACGAGTGATATAACCGTTGCCATGATCGATTTCAACATATTGACCATAACCTGACCCCCAACCTGATTTGGTTACAACACCAGAACCTGTTGAATAAATAGGTGTACCTGATGGTGCCGATAAATCAACGCCTGAATGATGACGGGTTGAACCCAGTAAGGTTCGGGTTCCCCAAGTGGAACTCACACGTCCTTCCTGTAATGGATGGCTCACCATCCACGAATAACCTGTGTTTGCAGAGAATGTCGGTGCATTGTCCTGAGGGGAGATTGCTGAACGACCATACTTCTTCTCTATGGTGGCGTTGTTCAGTTCAATGGTTTTTTCACGTAGTTTAACAGACACGTTCGAAATGGCTGGCAGATCCAGATCATCTGGATGAGTATATGAACCCTGTGCCAAGGTTTGCGACAACTGTTCTAAACGGTCACCCTCTGTTGCCTGGGTGATATTCTGGTAGTCTGCAAAAGCAACTGAAGCAGCTGAAGCAGCCAATGAAAATGCGAGTAAAATACGACGCGTATGATGCATAAAAAACCTCTTGAAACCGTCCTTAAAAAGTCCCTTTATCATCTGTTCCTTGATCAGAGTCGAACTAAACGCTTAAGATGGACACACAACCTCCGAGGAAGTTCACATGTCTGAACCTAGCAACGTTTTTCAACAGAAAGGACAACACATAAAAACTGGAAACTTAACGTTTCTGACTACGCAAGTGACTCGATGGAAACAACTTACGAAAATTATTCAACCTATACTGCCCCAACCAGAGCAATGGCAGGTTGTTTGTTATCAACATGGCGTTCTGATCATAACTGGTGAAAATCAAGCGATGATTAGTCAACTCAGCTATTTACAAAGCAACTATGTTGCGCAGTTAGCTCAATTAGAAGGACTCAAAGACTTACGAAAAATTCAAGTTCGCCTAAGAAACAAAATGAATGTTCTTCGTGAACCTCCTCGACCATCTAAAACACTTTCTTCAGAAACCCAAGAGCAGTTACGCAGCGCCGCTGAATATGTGAGCGACCCTAAGCTTAGCCAAGCTTTACTACGTTTGGCAAGCAATAAAAAGTAAATCGCTTATGTTAAGCATTGGAATACAAAGCTGCTTATGTGACAAAAATCTCAGTTTACATTGATACACTATAATGTTACCAAGAAAAGACAATGACTTATATCACACTCACATAAGGAATCGGACAGTCATTCTCGTTATTAAATGTTACAATTTCATAGCAGTCTGGATCATTCTGAACATTGCGCAACAACTGGTTATTCAGCGCATGCCCCGATTTATAACCATCAAACTTGGCAATCACCTGATGTCCCAGCAGATACAGATCACCAACCGCATCCAGAATTTTATGCCTTACAAACTCATCTGCAAAACGCAGTCCTTCTTCATTGACCACGCCTGTATCATCAACGCCAATGGCATTTTCTAGGCTAGCACCAAGTGCCAGATTGTTGGCTTTCAAGTAATCCAGGTCTTTCATAAAGCCAAAGGTTCGCGCTTCACTGACTTCGTATACAAAAGTTTCCGTTGAAAAATCAATCGACACGGATTGGTATTCTTTAGCAAATGCGGGATGATCAAAATCAATCGTAAAATTGAGTTGAAAACCTGAATGCGGGGTGAAAATAGCACGCTTATCTTCAATAAGTGCTTCAACAGGTTTTAGAATTCTAATAAATTTCTTTGGTGCATCTTGCTCTGCTAACTCACCTTGCATGAGCAAATAGATAAATGGCCCCGCACTTCCATCCATGATGGGTACTTCAGAGGCAGACACCTCAACAATCAGGTTGTCGATGCCAAGCCCTGCTATCGCACTCATGACATGCTCAATGGTTCCCACCTTAATGTCTTCACGGACAAGGTTGGAACACATGAATGCTTCCTGGATCAGCAAGGCATTTGCAGGGATGTCAACAGGTGGGTTCAGGTCAATGCGGCGAAAGACAATGCCTCCATCAATATGGTGTGGAACAAAATTGATCAGCACTTTTTGACCACTGTGCAGACCAATACCGCTCGCTTTCACCACACGCTTTAGAGTACGTTGTTTCACCATGCCATGCTAACTTCATTTGCAAAAACCGATATAACTTAGCATATTTTGCCATTTTTAAAAAATAAAAAAGGGAGCAATTATTTGCCCCCTTTCTGTAAACATATGATTTTATTATTTACGCTGCTGATTTTTCAGATAGTCTTGAATACTCATTGGCGATGAACGTGGTGTAGAACTTGGCGCTGCTGTAGCAGGTGCGTCTACATTTGCACGTTTACTGATCGCCGGAACATCATCTTCATCTACAGGTTGTTGGGTTTTAGCGATTGTTGTTGGCGTATGAGTTACTGTACGTTTTTTGGGTTCGGTATCATTGGCATTACGTGTCAAACCTGTTGCAATTACAGTCACACGCAGTTCATCACGCGCATCAGGATCAAACACTGTACCATAGAAAATTTCACCTTCATCCAAATCAACAATCTGGTTGACTACTTCTGAAATAATGTCAATTTCGCGTCCAGTAATATCTTCGCCACCTGTGATATTCACCAATGCACCTTTTGCATTAGTGAGATTCACATTATCAAGCAACGGGCTACGGATAGCCTGTTCAGCCGCCTGACGAGCACGATCTTCACCACGTCCTGTACCCGATCCCATCATGGCGTAACCGCGAGTACTCATAGCTGTTTTCAGATCAGCGAAGTCGAGATTCATATGACCATGGTTCACTACAAGATCAAAAATACTCCGTACCGCATTAAGTAATACATCATCTGCCTTTTTATAAGCATCTTTCATGGAAATATCACCATAAACGCTGAGTAAGCGTTGGTTTGGAATAATAATCAATGAATCAACATGCTCTTCTAAAGCTTCAATACCTTTTTCTGCTAACTTTTGGCGGCGGCGACCTTCAAAATTAAACGGCGTCGTTACCACACCCACGGTCAAGATGCCCATTTCTTTGGCGACCTCTGCAACCACTGGAGCGGCACCTGTACCAGTACCACCACCCATACCCGCGGTGACAAAGACCATATCTGTGCCTTCAAGGTGCTGGCGAATCACTTCACGACTCTCTTCACCAGAAATTTGCCCCATCTCTGGTTTACCACCACAACCTAAACCACGTGTACTTTGTTCACCAATCTGAATTTTAAAAGGTGCATTCATGCTATCCAGTGCCTGTTTATCTGTATTGGCACAGACAAACTTTACACCCTGAATGTCAGACTGCACCATGTGCTGGACAGCATTACCACCACCACCGCCAACCCCAAATACTGTGAAACGGGCTTGACCGTTGTCATCGTCTAGTTCATCTTCTATAAATTCAAATGAGGCCATGACCTTTAGATTTCCTAATATATAAATGGCAGTTACTTCAGCCCGTTACTGCCCTGATTTTTAAAACAACTGATGTTTAGGATGCTGTTCAATAATACCGAGCTTGTCAAGTCCAGTGACTTACGATTACAACTTCCTAACAATTTTCCCCAAAATTCCTACAACTTAAAAGATCGCTTTCAGTTTGCTGTTCAATGCGTTCCAGCCATTGGCAACCCGATCCATAAAGCTACGGTCATTTGCTTCTTCTGGCTCCTCCACCGCATCCTGCAAGTCACTCTGGCTAAACATCAGCAAACCCGCAGCCGTTGCGTACATGGAACGGCGCAAGGCTGGCAAGTGCTGGTCATCGGCATAGACCTGTAAAGGTGGATTACCTAAATGTGCAGATACTCCAAGCATACGACGTGCCAAATTGACCATACCCTCAATCTGGCAGGCATCGCCTGTAAGTACCACCCCATGATACAAGCCATGAATCGCGCCACTACGTTCCAGCTCTTCACGAATTGAGGTGAAGATTTCTTCATAACGTGCAATGATAATTTCTGCAAGCTCAATGCGACTGATGGTTTGTGTGCCATCAATGCCCTGCACCTGAATCATGTGGTCTGGCTTCACCACACTCAGGTCTACACAGCCATGCAGAATCTTGATACGTTCGGCTTCTTCAGTGGTGGTCTGTAAAACAGCGGCAATATCGCGGGTCACATTTTCACCACCACGTTGCAAGGTACGTACTAATGCTAAACGGCCATCTAAATATACTGCGATATTGGTAGTGCCTGCACCAATATCAACCAAACACACGCCATATTCTTTTTCATCTTTGAGCAAACTAGCTTCAGCCGTAGCTAAACTAGATACCACCATTTTCTCTACCCCGATATTCGCACCTTTCATGGCACGATCAAGGTTTTGCATGGTACTAATCGGCATCATCATCAATTGATAATGCCCTGTCATGCTATGCGCCGACATATTAACTGGGTTCTGCACCCACTCACCAGAGTTGCCCAGCTCAAAACCAAGCGGCACCGCACTGGCCAGATAATAGTCTGGCGAGATATGGCTGGCTTTTGCCAGTTCCAAAGCCCGCACCACTTCATTGGTTGTAATAATATGATCATGGTTGGACACAGGGGTACGGCCCGAAGCATAAAAACTCTGCAACTCTGTACTTGGAATGGACACCCACGCACTGTGGATACGGCACTCTGCCATATCCTCGGCCTCAGATACCGCATTTTTAATGGCGGCAATCACCTTGTCCAGACTGACAATCTTGCCTTTAACCATACCTCGGTTGCGAGCAGTTGCCATGCCAATGACCTGAATCTTATCTGGCGCATGGATCTTACCAATCAAGACTGAGACCTTATGGGTCCCAATATCAATCGCAACAACTGAGGGAACAGCTTCACTCATTACTTCAATACCATATCTTTTGTTGTGTAGTACGGGGGAAAATCTCCCGTTATTTTTAAGCCACGTATTATGGCTTTGCCTGAATTGCACCTGCAAGCTTTGTGTCATCAATCGTTACAACTAACTGACCATTGACAATCTTGGGCGGTGCCGCGTTCTTCCACTGAATGGCAAGGCCATTGCGGTAACGCAGGTCAATCGCCGAGATGTTTGACCATACAGGTTTAAGATCCGTTTGTGCCAAATGGCTGAGTCGCTGCAACTTGTTCATGGTCTGGTCCTGATCCACAATGATACGCAGACCCGAATCAAACTGCATAAACCATGTCATGCGCTCGGTTAAATACAGTTCTTTTAAACGCAGGTTCGCTGGATGAAACAACTGGTTGATTTCATTATAGCGACGCATCATCATTTTGGATTGGCTGACTGGACCATGAAGCAGCGGCAGGTTTGGGTGTGTTTTAGGTAGCGCCTCGCTAAACACCTCACCGTTGTCACTAAGCAAACGCCCTGTTCCCCAGCGTGCAATTGCGTGGCGTGGCATCACCCGCACCCGAATCGCATTTGGCCAAGCTCGTGACACCACCACACGGTCAACCCATGAGACCTTTAAAGCCTGGTCCCGAATTTGTTCTAAATCTGAAGTAAAGTAGTTGTGTTTAATAATCGGATTTAAGTGCTGTGCCAGCTGTTGATTTTCAACATCTGAATTGGTCCCAACAATCTGCAATTGCGCCACGGTTGCATCAGTCATCACTTTATACAAGCCATAAAGACCGATTGCGAGCACAGCGAAAGCGATCAGCAACAGTATCCACCCTCCCGCATTCACCATTTTTTGCTTGGGTGATGGCGGTTTCTCGTGGATAGAACTGATTGCTGCCCGTGGTTTGCGGCGCATGGATGCAGGAAGTTGAGCCATGAATTAAGCCGACTTCGCCAGGGTTTGCTCTAGGATCGCAACACACAGTTGATCAAAACCATAGCCCACCGCCTGGGCCGCCTTAGGCACCAAAGAGTGGCTGGTCATGCCTGGTACGGTATTCACCTCCAGCAACCAGAAGTTTCCATCCTGGTCCTGCATGGCATCAATACGTCCCCAGCCCTCTGCACCAACCGCCTGAAACGCGCGCAGACAAAGCGCCTGTAGGCTTTTCTCCTCAGCCTCGCTTAAACCGCAAGGAATCCCATATTGCACATCATCACGCTGATATTTCGCCTCATAGTCATAAAAGGCAACATCTGCTGGCGGCTGCAAGCGAATCACGGGCAATGGCTGACCATTCAGGAATGAAATGGTAAATTCACGGCCTGTAATCCATTTTTCGGCCATCACCACCGAATCATGCTGTGTGGCTTTTTCAATTGCGTTGGCAAAATCCTCTGCTTTCTCAACCTTGCTCATACCGACACTCGAACCTTCGTGCACAGGTTTGATAATCACAGGCAAACCTAAATCTGCAATGACTGCATCCAGATCTGAGTCTTTCGTAATGATGCGATATGGTGCGGTTGGTAAATCACTGCCCTGCCAAATTTGTTTGGTTTTGACTTTGTCCATCCCAATCGCAGAACCCTGTACACCCGTACCTGTATATGGAATGTTTAGCCATCCAACACACCTTGGATCTGACCATCTTCACCACCACGACCATGCAATACGATAAAAGCACGATCATAACCGACCAACTCAGTCACGCTTCGCTCTTGTGGATCAAATGCTTCTGCTTGCACACCTGAGCGCAACAAAGCCTCTAAAACGGCTTGACCACTATCCAATGACACAGCACGTTCAGCTGACTTCCCACCAAACAACACAGCAACTTTGCCGAATTTTGCAGCATTTGACACGTTTATATCCTTAAAACTGTAAAACTTTTATATTCACGAAAATAAATTATTTGGCATACAAACGATGCTGAGCCAATTCTACCGAAATTGCGCCCACGTTACCCGCGCCTTGTGTTAATAACAAGTCATTCGCTTGTAACACTTTTTGTAAAACATTCGGCAAATTGCCATCAACTGGATCAACTAGAATCGGTTCAACTTCACCACGTAAACGAATACTGCGTGCTAAAGCACGGCTATCCGCCCCACAATCGGTTTTTCACCCGCTGGATAGACTTCCAGTAATAACAGTTGATCCACTTGTGATAACACATCGACAAAATCATCAAAACAATCACGAGTACGACTAAAACGGTGTGGTTGAAACAACATCACCAAACGACGGTCTGGATGGCTGGCACGCGCTGCTTTAATCGTTGCTTCAACCTCTTTCGGATGGTGACCATAGTCATCCACCAATTTCACCAAGCCTTCGCCCACTGCAAATTCACCTTGAACTTGGAAGCGACGACCCACTCCACTGAAGCCTTCTAAAGCACGGCAAATCGCACCATCAGAAACACCTTCATCAGTTGCCACACCAATCGCAGCCAATGCATTCAAGACATTATGCAAACCTGGCTGATTGATGGTGACACGTAATGGCTCACGATCTTTACGCAGTACAGTAAAGTGCGATTGCATACCATCTTGTAACACATCCACAGCACGAATATCGTTATCTTCACCAAAACCATAGGTCAACGTTGGACGACCAATACGAGGAAGAATTTCACGGATATTGGCATCATCACCACAAACGACTGCCAAGCCATAGAATGGCAAATTATGTAAGAACTGAATAAAGGTATCTTTTAACTTATCAAAGCTACCTTCATAGGTGTCCATATGATCTGCATCAATATTGGTCACGATCGCAGCCATCGGTTGCAAATACAAGAAAGATGCATCTGACTCATCAGCTTCTGCTACGATAAAACGGCTTTCACCCAGTGCGGCATTGACACCTGTGCTATTCAGCAAACCACCAATCACGTAAGTTGGATCTAGATTTTCTTCTGCCAACATCGTCGTTAATAAACTGGTAGTTGTGGTTTTACCATGTGTACCTGCAACTGCAATACCATGACGGTAACGCATCAACTCACCCAGCATTTCCGCACGGCGTACAATCGGGGTGCGTTGTTCAATCGCGGCTTTAATTTCTGGATTTTCAGGATCAATCGCAGTTGATACCACGAGCACATTGGCATTTTTAATATTTTCAGCCGAATGCCCAATATAAACTTTAATACCATTGCTTTCGAGTTGCGCTGTGGTCTTTGAGGCTTTGATGTCTGAACCAGAAATTTTATAACCTTGATTGGCCAATACCTCGGCGATACCACACATCCCCGCACCACCAATCCCAACAAAGTGGATATGTTTAATACGGCGCATTTCTGGCACTTTGATGAGCTTTTTGGCTTGGTTTGGATTTGTTGGAGACATAAATAAACTCGAATTACAATTTTTTAATCAGATCAACCACATGCTGAGTTGCATTCGGTTGTGCTTGTTGACGTGCTTTAATTGCCATTTCAGACAGTAGTTGGCGATTTAATAATGTGGCTAACAACTCATCTAAAACTGTGGGTGTCATGTCTGCTTGTTGACAAATTTTCGCAGCGCCGACATTTGCTAAAAATTTCGCATTTGCAGTCTGGTGATCATCCACTGCGATAGGCAGCGGAACAAACACTGCAGCAAGACCCGCAGTTGCGACTTCTGTAACCGTTAATGCACCAGCACGGCAAATAATTAAATCAGCGTCACTGTAGGCTTTTGCCATATCATGAATAAAAGGCTCAACCTGAATATTTAAATTTGCAGATGCATCCTGATAACGTTCACGCGTAATCTCTTGCTGATTTTGGCCGCATTGATGAAACACATTCAATGGAACATTGACCTTTTTCAGAGCTTCAGGCAAACGCTCATTCAGTGCTTGTGCACCCAGTGAACCACCAACAATCAAAATATTCAGTGGTAATTGTGCTTGCTCACGGGTTTGATAACGCCACGATGGGTTCAAAATCGCAGTAATCTCAGCACGTACAGGATTACCTGTGGTCACGACTTTATCACTGTTTGCAAATGTATTTGGAAAAGCCTGACACACGGTCTTGGCAATACGCGCCAATTGGGTGTTGGTAAATCCTGCAATCGCATTCTGTTCATGGATTAACACAGGAATACCGAGTAAACGTGCTGCTAAACCACCTGGTCCAGCGACATAACCACCGAAACCCGCCACAGCATCAATGTTTAATTGCTTCATATAGCGCATCGCGCTTAATGTTGCTTTTAGAATTTTAAATGGCGCACTCAGTTTACGTAAAATACCATTACCGCGTACGCCTTGAATATCAATTTGATAAATCGGAATATTTTGATCTTTGAGTAACCGATTTTCCATTCCCGTAGGCGTTGCTAGCCAAGAGACTTGGCAGCCATCCTGTTGCAGTTGTTTGGCAACAGCAAGCGCAGGGAAAACATGTCCACCTGTGCCAGCGGCCATCATCATGACATGTTTAGGTTTATTCTGTGGCGAATTGGTCACGGTCTAATTCTTCAACTCAAAAGAAGGTTATCGTCTATTGTTTTCGGAAGTTATTCTAATCCTAAAGCTTCATTCACGAAAAGCGAATTTCACCTGTTTACAACAGAAAGCTGAGCTTTTTTTAATTCTTTGTTGAAAACAAGGTTCTACCAATATCCAAACGCCCATTTGCACATAAATTTAATCCAAATACAAACGGGCAGTTTGGTCAAAAAATGGCGTAATCTTAGCTGTTTCGCCCTGCTTCTAGCACATCAAATAAATTATCTGCAATCGAGGTACCAAACTGAGCATCAATCTCACGAATACAGGTTGGACTGGTGACATTTATTTCAGTCACATAATTACCAATCACATCAAGCCCCACAAAAACCAAACCTTTTTCACGCAGGAAAGGACCGACTTTTGCCGCAATCATTTTGTCATTTTCAGTAAGTGGACGCGCTTGACCTAAACCACCTGCCGCCAAATTACCTCGTACTTCACCATTTTGCGGAATACGCGCTAAACAATATGGAATCGGTTCACCATTGACCATCAAGATACGCTTATCACCTTCAACAATTTCAGGAATATAGCGTTGTGCCATGATTGGACATGTGCCCATTTCGGTGAGCATTTCCAGAGTTGAACCAATATTTACCCCATCTTGGTATAAACGGAAAATCCCCATCCCACCCATACCATCCAAAGGTTTCACAATCACATCGCCATGTTCTTTAATAAATTCACGAATTAGGCTTTGTTGAGACGTCACCAAAGTCGGTACTTGTAACTCTGGGAATTGAGTTGCGAACAGCTTTTCATTACAGTCACGTAGCGATTGTGGTTTGTTAATAATCCACGCGCCTTCACGTTCAGCCTGTTCCAAAATATAAGTGGTATAAACAAAATTCATGTCAAATGGTGGGTCTTTGCGCATCAACACCACATCGTAATCCGCCAATGACTCTTTGCGCTTCTCACCCAACTCATAATAATGATCGTAATCTTCAAAGACTTTAAGCGGTGAAATCAAACCAAAGGCTTTACCCTGATCAATATATAAATCGTGTTGTAATACATAACCCAATTCATGACCGCGACGGCTTGCCGCCCATAACATTGCCATGGTTGAATCTTTCTTAAGATTCACCGTTTCAATTGGATCCATCACTACAAGTACACGCATAATTTAACGCTCATATTTTTAATCTTGGCAAAAGTATAGCGAAGTTTGTTGATGTTGTTTAAACAAGTTATGTAATTATTAAATCTAAAAAATTCTAATTTATTCAAATCACTAGATTCGATTTATTTAAATAGACGATTTTCTGAGTGATAAAAGTTAAAAAATTACTGGTAGATGATTTCGATACCAGTAATTTCTAAAGCATTCAATTTTATATTCAACTTATGCCAAGAGTTTTTGAATATCTTTGCTAATTTTTTCAGGTTTAGTGGTTGGTGAATAGCGTTTGATGACTTCACCATTTTGGTTAATCAAAAACTTGGTGAAATTCCATTTGATGCTTTCACTACCTAAGATGCCTTTGGCTTCTGAAGTGAGATATTTATAAATCGGATGCGCATTTGAACCATTCACATCGACTTTGGCAAACATTGGAAATGACACACCATAGTTACGCTGACAGAAGCTGCCAATTTCTTCGTTGCTTGATGGGTCTTGGTTAGCAAACTGGTTACACGGAAAGCCTAAAACCACTAAACCTTGTTGTTGATAGTCCTGATATAGCTTCTCAAGTCCTTCAAATTGTGGGGTTAAGCCACATTGGCTTGCCGTGTTCACCACCAATAAAACCTTGCCTTGATAATCTGCAAAGTTCTTTTGCTCGCCTTCTAAAAGTTCAGCCTGAAAATCATAAATTGTGGTCATACAACATCTCGCTCTAATTCAATCAATCTTATTTGCCTAATAGCCTTATGTTTTGTTCTGCTATGCGAATTAATATTGCACACAATTATATTGCGTGCAAGTTAATTATGCGCAATATACTTTTTATGTTAATCAAACTATACTGTGACTTCGCAAAGATGACGTTGAGGAGCAAAGCATGACTGAATTTTCTTACTTGGATAATCAAGTGTGTTTTGCAATGTATTCCGCGACCAATGCGATGATTCGTCAATATCGTCCCTTGCTTCAGGAATATGACCTGACCTATCCTCAGTTTATTGTATTGCTGGCGTTGTATGAAAAAGACAATGTCACCCTGTCTGAAATTGGTCAAAAGACTTTTTTTGATTCGGGAACCTTAACGCCGATTATTAAAAAACTGGAAGAAAAGCAGTTTTTAAAGCGTGTTGCGGTTAAAGAAGATGAACGCATGAAAAAAGTCATTTTGCTGGAAAAAGCGCTTTCGGCAAAAGATGAAATTACCCTGATTCCTTTTAAACTCGCCTGCTCTTTGGGTATTGAGCCCAATGATTTGGTGGCGATTCATAATCTATGCCATCGTTTCTTAAAAGGTTTGGAAAATTCTAAACTCGAAAGCATGAGTGAATAAATGCAACAGGCCATTGTTGGATTTCATCTGGATAAAGAGAATCATTGGGTAGCAGAGCTTACCTGTGGGCATGGGCAGCATGTACGCCATGATCCACCTTGGCAAAATCGCCCTTGGGTTTTGACGGAACAAGGGCGTAGGGAAAAATTAGGGGTGATGTTGGAATGTAAGAAGTGTGATGAAATGGAATTCGCATAAGAGATTTTATGTTAAGTGTATTTTTATATCTATAAAAAACTTTCCATATAAATGATTTATATGAAATATATGTGATAATTTGAATCTTCAAAAGTATCAGAGAAGATAAAATGGGAAAAAGTCTAAATTTAGCAAATTCAATTTTCGCAGGCTTTAATGATAAAAACGGATTAATGATTTGTGGTTATGAATGGGGATGGTCAAAAGAAGATCAAAAACTGGATGAAAGCGATAGCCGTCCCACAGTAGATATGAGCATTGAATGTACATTTAGTAATAAATCCCTAAGGTATGGTCCTTCTGCCAATACTTGGCCTTATGATAAAAATATCAAAAAATGGTTTAAGTTTTGGGGACACCCATTAAACGATGAAAATTTAGGTTCAGACTTTGATAAATGTATTATTCAAACTAATTGGGCCTATACGAGTAATGCAGATATAGAAAGCTATAATCGTTTCTTAGAAAAAGAAGCAGTTGATAATTTTATTCATCATATTGAAGTTTTGAGACCCAAAGTAATTTTATTTATGGGTAGTAAGCTTATTAATTTTCTGAGAAATATAGATGTTTGGGATAGGTTTACTGCTATTGTTGGTCCAGAAATAGAACCCTTAAAAATGGTACAAAAAACAGATTTTGATGGTACTCGATTTAAAGTTTACTTTGATAATTTTGAACAATGCCAAGTTGTGTGCTTACCACATCCATCTAGTAGTAGAGGTCTATCTGATGAATATATCAAATTATTTGAACCAGAATTAGGAACAATCATTACTGAATATAAGAAACAAAAGGGTATTCTATAAAACTAATTATGAAAAAAGTCCATCTCACCCAAGCAGATATAACAACCTTTGCTGTACACGCCATTGTTAATTCAGCAAACAAATCATTACTTGGTGGAAGTGGGCTTGATTATGTCATTCATAAGAAAGCAGGGCCATTGATGAAAGAAGAATGTGTTCGTCTAAATCAAGAAAAAGGTGGATGCCCTACAGGTCAAGCAGAAGTAACAACAGCAGGTAATCTGCCTGCTAAATACCTTATTCATGCGGTTGGACCACGATGGTTAGATGGCGAACACAATGAGCCACAATTGCTTTGTGATGCTTATAGTAATGCACTATTCAAAGCTAATGAAATTCATGCACTCACTGTTTCTTTTCCATGTATTAGTACAGGTGTTTATGGTTTTCCACCTCAAAAGGCTGCTGAAATTGCGATTGGCACCATACTCTCTATGTTGCCTCAATATGATCATGTTGCAGAAGTATTTTTTATCTGCCGAGAGGATGAAAATTATTTAATTTATAAGAATATTTTATCGAATATCGATGATCCAAATATTCAGATTCTGATTTCTTAGTTTAAATTATCGAAAGCTCGTATAAGAATTCAGCCACAATTTTGGCTAACAATTCATGTTCTTCTTGTGATTCAACAATATCGACCATCAAATCATCTAAACCTGTTTGTTCCTGAATGGTAACACCTTGAATTTCTAGATAAGTCAGCATTACAGCTAAACCAGTTCTTTTATTACCATCAACAAAAGCATGACCTTTTGAGATAGCTATACCAAACCATGCTGCGATCTCAAAAATGTCGCTTACATTGCTGTAATACATCTGCTGATCTATACGGCTTAATACGCTTTCTAGCTTTTCAATATGACAGCCTGTTCGCCCCACGCCAGTTTGTAATAGGATCTCATCATGTACAGCGATCACGAATGTTGAGCTAATCAAACTCATTTATAAGCAAGCTCTTGAAGTTCTGCTTTATGCTGCTTAATAACTCGTTTAGCACTGTGCATCACAACACGTTTTGTTGCTTCATCATTGCTAAATTGAATTGGTAATACTTGACCTGAAACCTTTTGGCGATTTGAAACTTGATCAAGGCTATAGTCTTTTAAACGCTTTCTCATCTTCATACCCCTATTAAAAGAGAATTTCATTTTAGCCTAAATTAAACAATTAAGTACGATAGTGAGGATCTTTTCTTGGAATAGCATTTTCTGAATCTATATCAAAGAAATCATAAATTTTAGTGGCTGTTACTGTGTTAAATAATTTTTTGTCCATATACACGATTGCTTTTCCTTTATTTGCGTCGAAAATTACCCTACCCCTTGGAATCTGTTCATATTCATAATGACGTAGTTCTGGGTATACACTTTGCATATTTTTCCAATAATCGACATGTGTATATGGACTATCAATTAAGCCTATTGAATCTGCATCATTTAAATTGAATGGATGAGCTATGCCGATAACTTGCTTTTGCAAAAACCAAAAAATTCCTATTTTCATTTTTCATCAACTGATTAATTTCCCTAAAATTAACATAATACACCTTATACGAAGTTGAAAAAGGGAGCTTAAAGCCACTACTGTCCCATAGTTTGCTTTAAATAAAAAAACCTGAGTCTAAATAGTTAAAATATGAGTGCAAACAAACACTTTAACTATAAAGGACTCAGGTTTTGTCACATCAGAATACCGTATTTCATCAATTACTCAAACCCATTTTAAGACAAGATTTTGAACGTCTGGCTAAACTGCACCACTCTGGGCAAAAATTAAGATCAGCCACCCGCTGGGATCAGTTTGTTGCCATATTGATGTCCCAACTTTCTTGTCGGCAAAGCTTAAGAGACATTCAATCCAATCTCGAATCCCAGCAGGAAAAGCTCTATCATCTTGGCGCGAAGAGAATTGCGCGAAGCACCTTAGCAAGACTCAACGAAGAACAGCCCGCCAGCCTGTATCAGCAATTGTTCACACAGCTGCTTCAGCGCTGTGAAAACTCTAAAACTGCACATAAATTTAGATTCAAAAATCCGCTGTATTCACTAGATGCCAGTCATATTGATCTTTCACTGTCATTGTGCGCATGGGCAAAAGTACATGAATCCAAAGCCAGTATTAAACTCAGTGTTGGCTTAAATCACAGCAATACCATTCCTGAATTTGTAGCGCTTGGGGATGGTATTGAAAATGATATGGTGCAAGGCAGAGCATTTAAATTTCCTGCTGGCAGCATTATCGTCTTTGATAAAGGATATGTTGATTATCAATGGTTTGCTCAGTTGACACTTCAGAACGTCAGCTTTGTAACCCGGCTACGCCCAAAGACAGTTTATCAAGTTAAATCAAGCCGCAGCGTATTAGCGACTAAAGGGATTATTGCGGATGAATGTATTGAATTGAGCAGTGCGTATGCCAAGAAAAGAGGCGCACCTGAATTATTAAGACGTATAGAGTTTTATGATACAGATAAGAAAAGAACATTCGAATTTCTGAGCAACAACTTTCATCTGGCAGCATCCACCATTGCTGCAATTTATAAAGACCGCTGGAAGATTGAGTTATTCTTTAAAGCCATCAAGCAGAATTTAAAACTGAAGTCATTTCTAGGTCGAAGCCGCAATGCGATACAAACGCAAATATGGATTGCATTAATCGCCTATTTGCTGGTGAACTTCGCTAAACACATGGCACAAGAAGAATGGAGTGTTCAGCGTTTACTGCGAATTATTCAGGTCAATTTATTTGAAAGGAAACTTTTAAGGTCACTCTTTGTGCCTGATAAAAAATGGCGAAAACAAGAAGAACCTCAATTGAGGTTCTTCTTGTGATATTTGTGGGACAGCAG
>JAXMGF010000050.1:0-8298 GCA_046347365.1 Acinetobacter sp.
TGAAGCATGTAAATAATGAAAAGTCATTCACGTATATATGGGGCAGGTACAGACTCACCATAATACTGACGGTCAGCAAAATAACTTGATCTCACTAATGGCGCACTCCAAATATTTTTAAACGCTAAGCGCTCTCCATGTGTTTGATAATGATTAAACTCTTGCAACGTAACAAAACGATGAATTGGCGCATGAGACTTAGATGGCTGTAAGTATTGACCAATTGTGACATAGTCTACTTGATAATCTTTCAAATCATTTAATAACGCAATAACCTCAGCTTCAATCTCTCCTAAACCCACCATCAAACCACATTTCGTTGGGATATCAGGGCAGTAGTGTTTAAATTTCTTAAGTAAATTCAATGAATGCTGATAGTCAGCGCCTGGTCGCATGGCTTTATACAGGCGTGGCACGGTTTCAATATTGTGATTAAAGACATCAGGTGGATTTTTGCTCAAAATTTTAAGTGCAATATCTGCGCGACCACGAAAATCAGGAACCAAAACTTCAATCAAAGTGTCTGGACTAGTTTGACGAATTTCTCGAATGCAATCTGCAAAATGCTGTGCACCGCCATCTTTTAAATCATCTCGGTCAACGGAAGTAATCACAACATACTTTAAGTTTAGATTCTTGACTGTTTCAGCCAGATGCTTGGGCTCATTAAGATCCAATACATTTGGTCGACCGTGAGCAACATCACAAAAAGGACAACGTCGGGTACAAATATCTCCCATGATCATAAACGTTGCAGTTCCACCGCTAAAGCATTGAGGCAAATTAGGGCAGGCCGCTTCTTCACAAACGGTATGTAGTTTCTGTTGTCGTAATAAATCCTTAATGATTTGAACTTCCTCAGGTTGACTAATTTTAGTCCGAATCCATTCTGGCTTTTTCGGTGTCGTTTCCGTTGGAACAAATTTAATTGGAATACGCGCCATTTTTTCAGCGCCACGTAACTTCTTTCCTGTTAATACTGTGTTATTTAAATCCATTTCAAACACTCCGTCGTTTAAAATAATTAACATATACCCTGATATTAAATAAGCTGCTTTAACTGCATTGATAATATTAAAACAGGGCAAAAAACTTATCATATAAAACAAAGGTTGGTTAAAGGTTTGTTTTTGTATGTGATTGAACTATTGTAAAATTTTACAAAAATTTTTAATTTCATAACCTTCTGTTTTTAATATTTATCTCATCTTTTTATGGATTATATTTTTTTAGTCTAATATGAAATTAAGTAAAAAATATTCTTATATAAATATACGATTTAAAAATCCAATTATTCAATTTTGGATTTTCTTTTAAGCGTAGTGAATAAGGAACAAAGATATGCAATTAACGGAAGAGCAATTGCTAGCAGCATACAAAAGAATGCGCGACATTCGTGAATTTGAGGATCGACTTCACGATGAAAACAATACAGGTGATATTCCTGGTTTCATCCATCTCTATAGCGGTGAGGAAGCTGTTGCAGTAGGGATTTGTGAAAATTTAACAGATAAGGACTTCATTACATCAACACACCGTGGCATGGACATTGTATTGCTAAGGGCGTGACATTCACGCCATGATGCTAGAAATTTTTGGCAAAGATGATGGTTTGTGTCGTGGTAAAGGCGGCTCAATGCACATTGCGGATTTAGATAAAGGCATGCTCGGTGCAAACGGTATTGTAGGTGGTGGTCCACCTTTGGCTATTGGGGCAGCTTTAAGTGCTAAAACACTCAAAAATGGTGGGATTGGTCTATCTTTTACCGGTGATGGTGGTTCAAATCAGGGCTTAACTTTTGAAGCAATGAATATGGCTGTGGTGTTAAAGCTCCCTGTGATTTTTGTTTTTGAAAATAACGGTTTTGGTGAAGGTACTGCACATGATTATGCCGTAGGCAGTAAAGACATTGCAGGCCGAGCAGCAGGTTTTGGCTTACCCGCTGAAAAAGTAGATGGAACAGACTTTTTTGCTGTGTATGAAGTTGCACAAAAAGCCATTGAACGTGCCCGCCGTGGTGAAGGTCCGAGTGTGATTGAAACAGTAACCAACCGTTTTTATGGACATTTTGAAGGTGATCCGGGACTTATTCGTTCCAAAGAAGAACTGGATTATGTCAAAGAACATAAAGATCCATTGAAAATATTCCGCGAAAAAGTCAAAGACAAAATTGACGAAGCCAAGCTCGATGCGATTGACGCTCAGTCTAAAGCCAATGTAGACGATGCCGTTGCAAAAGCACGCGCAGCTAAGTACCCAGAAGTCTCTCAGTTACTTACTGATGTTTACGTCTCTTACTAAAGGAATAGTAGAAAAATGCCAAATAAAAGTTATCGAAACGCGATTAAAGAAGCAATTGAATTAGAAATGCGCCGAGACCCAAGTGTCATTGTGGTCGGTGAAGATGTTCGTGGTGGGCATGGTGGCAAAAATACCGATGACAATAAACTGGAAGGTTTTGGCGGTGTACTTGGTGTAACCAAAGGCTTATGGACTGAATTTGGTTCTGAACGAGTCATTGATACGCCAATTACAGAATCAGCGATTATTGGTATGGCGGCAGGTGCTGCTGCAACGGGTTTAAGACCTGTGGCAGATT
Organism: Acinetobacter sp.; assembly: GCA_046347365.1. Classification (GTDB taxonomy): domain Bacteria; phylum Pseudomonadota; class Gammaproteobacteria; order Pseudomonadales; family Moraxellaceae; genus Acinetobacter. The sequence continues at coordinate 2,601 of JAXMGF010000050.1, forward strand.
TAATGTTTATGGATTTTTACGGCGTGTGTTATGACATGCTGTATAACCAAGCAGCTAAATTTCGCTACATGTTTGGCGGCAAAGCCAAAGCGCCACTCGTTGTACGAGGCATGATCGGTGCAGGTTTTTCTGCCGCAGCACAGCATTCTCAGTCGCCATATAACGTGTTTGCCTCAGTACCTGGCTTAAAAGTGGTGGTGCCTTCGAGCGCCTATGATGTGAAAGGGTTATTGATTCAAGCCATTCGAGATGATGACCCAGTAGTCTTTTGTGAACACAAGTTATTGTACGACATTAAGGGCGAAGTACCAGATGAGGCCTACACTATTCCTTTTGGTGTCGCAAATTACACACGTGAAGGTACTGATATCACCATTATTGCCTTAAGCCTGATGGTGCATCGTGCCAATGAAGTCGCTGATAAGCTCGCAAAAGAAGGCATTTCGGTTGAAGTGGTTGACCCTCGAACCATTTCTCCATTAGACGAAGATGGCATTTTAGAGTCAGTGGCTTCAACAGGTCGCGTAGTTATTGTGGATGAATCAGCAGCGCGTTGTGGTTTCGGACATGATGTGGCTGCCCTCATTGCACAGAAGGGCTTTCATTATCTTAAAGCACCAATCGAGTTAGTCACTCCACCACACTCACCCGTACCATTTTCACCAGTATTAGAAAAAGAATGGCTACCAAGTGTAGAACGCATCGAACAGGCTGTACGCAAGACGTTGGAGGCTTAGGATGAGCGAAATTAAAACCTTAGAAATCCCAAAATGGGGTTTGTCCATGGAAGAGGGCACGATTGCCCAATGGCTGATTCAGGAAGGTACGCAATTTAGTAAAGGACAGGAAATTTGTGAAATTGAAACCACAAAAATCGTCAATGTTCTAGAAGCGCCTTTCGATGGCTTGCTACGAAAAATTATTGCTAAAGATGGTGATACCCTTGTCGTAGGTGGAATCATTGCAATTTGTGCAGACGCTCAAGTTTCCGATGCAGAAGTTGAAGCATTTGCACAGTCTTTAGGGGGAACACCTGCTGTAACTGAAAATAAAGCGGTAGCAGCGGTTCCTGAAAAAGTCGATGTGGCTCAAGTTGAAACCAAAGTACAAGCTGCTCCTAAACAGAACAGTGTTGGTAATGGATCAAAAGCGGTGACTCAGGGCGGATATTCTATTCCTGATGAGTTACAAGGCTACCAACAAAGCGATGATATTTTTGCAACGCCACATGCCTTGAAATTGGCTGAAAAGCATAATGTAAACTTGGCTCAGATTACGGGTTCTGGACGTGAAGGCCGTATCAGTGTTCAAGATATTCAGGCCGCAGTTCAAGCTGCTGGTGGTTCTTGGCCAGATGTACGTCATCAAGCCAGCACGAAAGCCGCGAAATCTAAAGCAGATGACAGTTATGTTCTAGCGACACCTGTTGCCCGCCGTTTGGCAAAACAATGGGGCATTAATTTGCATGATTGTCGTGCATCAGGTTCACGTGGACGAGTCTGTAAGGAAGATGTTGAAGCTGTATATCAACGGGAAAATCCTGTACAAGCTCAACATACTGAGTATGCGCATCCAACAGAGTCAGCAAAATTCACCACCGTAGCTATGAATGGTATGCGTAAAGCAATCGCTGCACGGCTACAAGCGGCAAAACGCAATGCACCACATTTTCGCTTAACGATAGACTTAAATGTTGAGTCGGTTCAGGCTTTGCGTCAGCAAATTAACAGTACTGCACCGCAAGTCAAACTGTCCATTAACGATATGCTGATTAAAGCTGCTGCTGCTGCACTGATTAAAGTTCCACAAGTTAATGTTCAGTTTGATGAAGAGAATCAGCAGATTTTACAGTTTGAACAGGCTGATATTTCGGTTGCTGTAGCCATCGAAAATGGACTGATCACGCCAATTATTAAAGCAGCGAACCGTAAATCTTTGGCGCAAATTTCCAATGATATGCGTGATCTGGCGACACGTGCCAAAACTGGAAAATTGGCACCTGATGAGTTTCAAGGGGGCAGTTTCAGTATTTCCAATTTGGGCATGCTTGGTATTCAACAGTTTGATGCCATTATTAACCCGCCTCAAGGTGCAATTCTAGCCTTAGGTGCAGCAGAGAAACGTGCTGTCGTTGAAAATGATGAGATTGTTGTTCGTGAAATGGTGACCGCAACATTGTCTTGTGATCATCGTGTCATTGATGGTGCGTTGGGTGCTCAATTCTTATCGGCATTTAAGCAGTTTGTCGAAAATCCTGCATTAATTTTGGTGTAGGAGGAATAGTCATGTCAGATACACAATTTGATCTTGTGGTTATTGGTGCTGGTCCTGGAGGATATGTCGCTGCGATTCGCGCAGCGCAACTGGGATTAAAAACTGCAATCGTTGAAAAACAACACTTAGGCGGAGTGTGTCTTAATTGGGGATGCATTCCAACCAAGGCATTATTGAGCGGGGCTGCGCTTGCACAGCAGTTCAAACATGCAGGGCAGTTTGGCTTTACTCTTAACGCGATTGATTTTGACATTCAAAAACTGGTCCATCATAGCAGACAGGTTTCTGAGCAACTGGTGCAAGGTATCGGTCAACTATTGAAAAAAAATCAAATCACTGTTTTTAACGCGGCAGCCCAGTTTATTGCCAAAGAGCAATTAGAGCTTACAGATGCGAATGGTCAAAAACAGCAGATTTCTGCACCGCATATTATTGTCGCAACAGGCGCACGTGCGGCCAATTTGCCTCATATTCCTGTAGATGGCCATCAGGTCTGGAGTTATAAAGAGGCTTTAGTTCCAGAACAATTACCAAAATCTTTACTAGTCATTGGTTCGGGTGCTATAGGCAGTGAGTTTGCAAGCCTATACCAAGACTTAGGCTGCCAAGTCACCTTGGTTGATATTGCAAAGCAGATTCTTCCTAGCGAAGACATTGAAGTTGCGAAGTATGTACAAAAGCAATTTGAACAGCAGGGTATGCAGGTTTTAACCGAAGCGACTGTAAAAAAAATAGAAACTGATCAGGCTCAAGTACATTGTCATATTGAAACTGCCACAGGTGTGCAAATCATTAGCGTTGAAAAGGTACTTTCAGCAATTGGCGTGAAACCGAATGCTGAAAATCTTGGCCTAGAAGCTTTGGGAGTTGAATTTGAGAATGGTTTTATTAAAGTCGACTCATGGTGTAAAACCAATGTAGTGGGCATTTATGCAATTGGTGATGTCGCAGGTGCACCGTGTTTGGCACACAAAGCCAGTCATGAAGCCATTCTTTGTGTGGAGAAAATTGCAGGCCTAAGTCATGTACATGCTTTAGATCGTACACAAATTCCGGGCTGTATCTTTACCCATCCGCAAGTGGCCAGTATTGGTTTGACAGAACAGAAAGCGAAAGCTGCGGGCTTGAATATCAATGTGGGTAAGTTTCCTTTACAAGCGAATGGTAAAGCATTGGCTTTGGGCGATAGCGCAGGATTTGTTAAAACCATTTTTAGTCAGGAAACAGGTGAATTGTTGGGTGCTCACATGGTTGGACATGAAGTCACCGAACACATTCAAGGTTTTGCCATCGCGAAATACCTAGAAGCTACAGATGAAAGCTTAGCGCAGGTCATTTTCCCTCATCCTACTTTGTCTGAGGCGATGCATGAGTCGGTCTTGTCGGCGATGCAACGTGCAATCCATATTTAAGGAGTCGCAACATGCCTAGAGGTTTAAACAACAAAGTTGCTTTAATTACGGGTGCGGCACAAGGCATTGGACGTGGTATTGCCTTACGTTTAGCACAAGAAGGTGTACATATTGCCTTGGTCGATCTTCATCAAGAAAAGTTAAATACTGTTCAACAAGAGGTTGAAGCCTTTGGCGTAAAAGCCACCACATTTATTGCGGATATTTCAGATCCAATACAAATCAGTGACGCTATTAATCATGCAGAATCGACACTTAATGGTTTTGATATCATGATTAATAATGCAGGTATTGCACAAGTCAAAGCTTTGGCAGAAGTAACGCCGAGTGAATTTACCCAAATTATGAACATCAATGTCGGTGGTGTACTTTGGGGGATTCAAGCCGCAGCAAATAAATTTAAACAACGCCAACAGGCTGGAAAAATTATTAGTGCATGCTCAATAGCAGGTCATGAAGGTTTTGCTTTGCTCGGTGTTTATTCGGCAACTAAATTTGCAGTTCGTGCATTGACGCAAGCTGCGGCTAAAGAATATGCCAGTGCTAAAATTACTGTAAATAGTTATTGTCCGGGTGTTGTTGGTACAGACATGTGGGTCGAAATAGATCAGCGGTTCTCTGAAATTACAGGTGCACCAATTGGTCAAACGTATAAAAAATATGTAGATGGTATTGCTTTAGGACGTGCTGAAACACCAGATGACGTGGCTGCATTAGTTGCATTTTTAGCCAGCGAGGATGCAAACTATATTACAGGTCAGTCTATTTTGACAGATGGTGGAATGGTTTACCGTTAATATCAACATAAGGAATACACAATGAAAGCAGCTCGTTTTTATGATCGAGGGGATATTCGAATTGAAGATATCCCTGAACCGAAAGTACTTCCAGGCACAGTTGGAATTCAAGTTGCATGGTGCGGTATTTGCGGTACAGATTTACATGAATTCATGGAAGGCCCTATTTTTATTCCACCTTGTGGTCATCCACATCCAATTTCGGGAGAATCTGCACCTGTAACAATGGGACATGAATTTTCAGGCGTAGTTTATGCAGTTGGTGAGGGTGTAGACGATATCCAAATTGGACAACATGTCGTAGTTGAACCTTATATTATTGCGGATGATGTCCCGACTGGCCCCAATGATAAGTATCATTTATCAAAAAATATGAACTTTATTGGTTTAGGCGGACGCGGTGGTGGTCTTTCTGAAAAAATTGCAGTTCAGCGGCGTTGGGTACATCCTATTTCAAATGATATTCCTTTAGACCAAGCAGCGTTGATAGAACCTTTATCTGTCGGTCATCATGCCTATGTCAGAAGTGGCGCAAAAGCTGGCGATATCGCACTGGTTGGTGGAGCAGGCCCAATAGGCTTACTTTTATCTGCTATTTTAAAGGCTAAAGGTCTCACGGTCATCATTACTGAACTGAGTGCAAAACGTAAAGAAAAAGCGATAGAAGCGGGTGTTGCCGATTATGTACTAGACCCATCTAAGGTTGATGTAGTTGCTGAGGTAATGAAAATTACAGAAGACCGCGGTGTAGATGTCGCTTTTGAATGTAGTAGTGTCAATAAAGTCATGGATACACTCGTTGCAGCAATGAAACCAACTGGTGTAGTCGTTATCGTTTCTATTTGGAGCCATCCTGCCACAATTAATGTGCATAGTGTGGTGATGAAAGAGCTAGATATTCGTGGCACGATTGCTTATGTAAATGATCATCAGGAAACTATCCGTTTAGTCGAGCAAGGTAAGATTAATCTAGAACCTTTTATTACCCAACGTATTGCATTAGATGATCTTGTTTCTAAAGGCTTTGAAACGTTGATTCATAATAATGAATCGGCTGTAAAAATTATTGTTCATCCATAGTAAAGCCTAATTTGAATAAGCTAGAAATAAACTCTATGTAGCTATTTCTAATATCTTTATAGATAGGGAATGAGTCTGTACGTACAGATTCATTCTCAAATTTACGGCACTGTTGCAAATAGAGATTTGAGTCGA
>JAXMGF010000051.1:0-8251 GCA_046347365.1 Acinetobacter sp.
TACGGTGAATATGTGACTGGTACTGAAGTCATCAACGAACAGTCTCGTGAAGCAATGCGTAACGCATTAAAACGTATCCAGTCTGGTGAATATGCGAAAATGTTCATTCAGGAAGGTGCATTGAACTACCCATCTATGACTGCTCGCCGTCGTCAAAATGCTGCACACGGTATCGAAGTTACTGGTAACAAGTTACGTGCGATGATGCCTTGGATTCAAGCGAACAAAATTGTAGATAAAGAAAAGAACTAAGGTTTCGTGCCTTAAAAAGAGGAAAGCAGCGCTTGCCTCTTTTTTCGTACCTTGGATTCAAGCGAACAAAATCGTTGATAAAGAGAAGAACTAATTTCTCGAATCAATTGATTTGAATGCCAAGACCCACTCTATTTGAGTGGGTTTTTTTATGTTTAGTGTTACGTGCCTCAAAAAGATGAAAGCAGTGCTTTCCTCTTTGTTCGTACCTTGGATTCAAGCGAACAAGATCGTAGATAAAAAAGAACTCATATTGTTTCTTTGATGTAAAGAAAACCCTTGTTTATCTGATTTGCAGAAAATGATTTGGGTAAAATGAAAACAATAAATTTGCTGGGTGTTTTGATGTCCCAGTTCGATTTAAAAGCTACAAAAACAAATAACTGAAATATTCATACTGTCCCATAAAAAATAAATCAATTTTTGATAAAAATTATCATAAAAAGACAATGTTTTTCAGGGGGATGAAATGATTGAATTTTTTTATTCTATTGATTTATAAAATGAAAAAGACTTGACCTTATGTTATATGATGTTATTGTTAAGGAAAGATTATGACTGCTATTCGTATCTTTTTTTGAGTGTGAAAGATCGTTCTGAGCCTAGGCAATTTGCTCGGCAAATAAGAAAGTCATGGATAATCATGGAATTCCTTTATGGTACACGTTGATTACGATAGTACATTGGTCATCGTTTCCATTCTGGTTGCGGTGGCAACATGCTATGCCGCATTTTCAATGCAAGAGCTGGTTTTCAAGACCGCTTATAAAAAGTTTGAAAAAAGCATTCTGGTTGCGAGTGGCTTAATCCTGGGGTTGGCGATATGGGCAATGCATTTTGTGGGAATGCTGGCGATTCATTTGCCAGAAAGCTATCATTTTGATCTGGGGTTAACGACGCTTTCCTATATGGTGGGTGCAATTGCCTCTATTTTTGCGGTGTGGCTGACTTCACGTCCAACCTTGCCTTTGCCTCGCCTGATTCTTGGTGCCGTGTTTATGGGCTTGGGTATAACGGGTATGCATTATACAGGCATGATGGCTCTGACAGTTGAACATTATCAGATGCATCATGATCCCTTATTGGTTATTTGCTCAGTTTTAATTGCAATCAGTGGGGCTGGTCTAAGTTTCTTCTTTATCTTTAAAGATAAGTCAGCAGTCAGGTATCGGATTGGGCTAAAAGCCATTGTTGCGGTGTTAATGGCGCTGAGTATTGTCGGTATGCATTACACAGGTATGGCGGCAACCTATTTTGATGCAAGTATGATTAAGGCCTTGAATGCAGCACAGACAGAGCAAAGTGTATTGTTGTTCACAATCATCTTTATTACCAGTCTGGTGTTTGTCGCAGGTTTTGCTGTTGCGGTTTTAGAATTTAGACTGGAAGAGCGTAATCAACAACTCACTTTTATAAATAAAGAGCTTGAGATTCAGTCTCTGCATGATGCCCTAACCAAGCTGCCTAACCGTATGTATTTAACCGAGTATGCAGAGGTTGTGTTTAGCCATCATCGCTTGTATGAGCAAAAGGCTGCCTTTTTATATATTGACCTGGATGGTTTTAAGTCGGTGAATGATGCTTTTGGGCATCATATTGGGGATCAGTTGTTGGTCCAGATGGCCAATCGTCTACACAATAAGCTAAATCAAAGCCATAAGTTATTCCGTATAGGTGGCGATGAATTTGTCCTGATATCTGAAAATACCGATATCAACGAGGCAATACAGCTTGCCGAAGAAATTCTGCATTTTATTCAGGAAACTTATTTAATTGCCAGCAAAGACATAAACATATCCGCGAGCCTTGGGATTGCGATGTATCCTGAACATGGCACCAATATTCAGGATTTGTTGATTAATGCCGATGTTGCCATGCTGGTGTCAAAAGATCAGGGGCGTAATACCTATACCGTGTTCCAGTCCATGAGCGATCAGCAAGATGTACGCAGCCAGTCCAAACTGATCAATGATTTATATAAGGCCGTTGATGAGCAGCAGTTTGTCTTGTTTTACCAGCCAAAATTTACCGCGAACTATGAAGTCTGTGGTGTTGAGGCCCTGATTCGCTGGAAGCATCCAGCTTTGGGGCTGCTTACGCCACAAATGTTTATTGAAAGTGCTGAAAAAACGGGTTTAATTATTCCCATGGGATATTGGGCGCTGGAACAAGCCTGTCAACAAATTCAGAAATGGGAGCAGAGCAAGAACCCGTTTTATCCAATTGCAGTGAATCTGTCAGCATTACAGTTTGAAAATAAGAAATTATTTAGTGTCCTTGAACAACTATTGGAAAAATATCAAATCCAACCTCACAACCTGATCCTGGAGATTACTGAATCAACTGCAATGCATCACATTGATTCAAGTATTCGTACCCTGAAACGCCTGCGTAAGCTCGGTATTCGAATCGCAATAGATGACTTTGGAACGGGTTACTCAAGCTTCCTGTATTTAAAAAATTTACCTGTCGATGAACTCAAAATTGACCGTGGTTTCCTCATGGATTTACAACCAAACTCGAAAGAAGAGGCAATTCTAGAAAGTATCATTCACCTTGCCGCTAAGTTAGGCTTAATCGTCACAGCTGAAGGTGTAGAAACACAGCAACAAGCTGATATTTTAACTAATTTAGGATGTAATCAGTTACAGGGATACTTGCTTGGCAGACCTGTTAATATTGATAGTCTGGTATTGCAACGGCAGCCACATTTTGCCTAATTTTAAATAATCTGGTTTTTATATAACAATTGATCTGCATTAAAGGCTGTTTATTTGTTCAACAGCAACAGCCTTTATGGGACGTATGAACCTTTAATCAGAACGTTGGCATAGCCATTCGGTTACAACAGGCCATACAGTCTGTGGGGCCTGATTACCTGAGACCAGTCCCATATGTTCACCTGGCACCACCTTAAAAAGTAAATATTAAAAAATATATTGGTAGACATTGCCTCATGGCTTAAGGGACATTTTTTTATTTTAAAATTAATAATATTCATCTAATGTGTAAAAAATGAAATAAAATTAATTTTTATAATAATTCACTAGTTTTGTGATAAGATGAATTTAATTCAATTTCATCCATATAAACATTGTCTGCTGTATTGTATTGAAACAAGCGAAGGCATGTTTTACAGGTTATTTGCATGCTTGAATTTCGTCATTTAAAGACATTAACCGCCTTGCGTGAACATGGTTCACTGGTTGCTGCGGCAACAGATCTGTGTTTAACGCCATCTGCAATTTCCCATCAATTGAAAGAGCTGGATCAATGGTTTGGTGTAGAGGTGGTGAATCGCCGTAGCCGACCTGTATCATTTTCCAATGTTGGTTTGCGCTTGCTCAAGCTGGCGGATGATATATTGCCGCAAATCCAGATCGCACATACCGATATTGCTCGTATTGTGCATGGGCAAACAGGCAGAATTATCTTCTCTTCGGAATGTCATAGTTGCTTTGACTGGCTGATGCCGTTGTTGAATCAATACCGCCAGCAATATCCAGATGTTGACCTGGACTTTGTTTCTGGTTTTGAGTCCCATCCACACGAGTTATTACAGAATGCGGAATTTGACCTATTAATTACAGCTGACCCGATTGCCTTAAAAGGTATTGAGTATTTTCCAATTTTTGAATATGAATCCAGACTGGTTTTGTCCAACACTCATCCACTGGTTCGGGTGGAAAAGATTACGGTACAGGAGTTGGCGGAGCAAACGCTAGTGACTTATCCTGTAGATAAACATCGTCTGGATATTATGGCGAAGCTGTTTATTCCAGCCAATCTATCCCAAAGAAATTCGTACCACTGAGTTGACGCAAATGTTAATTCAACTGGTTGCTAGTGGGCGGGGGATTTCAGCACTCCCTGACTGGGTGGTAAATGAATATGAGCAAAAAGGCTGGGTCACTTCACGCCGTCTGGATTGTGTGTCATCCAAAGGTTTGCGCCGTACTCTTTATGCAGGTTATCGTACAGAAGATAAAGATAAGAGTTATTTTGAGGGTTTTTTAAATCAATTGGATAAGTTCTCTAAAAAGCGCAATCATTATTACGACTAGACTTGTTTGGGCTGGTTGTATGTCGATTGGAAACACGGGGAAACGTTATCAATTCAGGCAAATCCCTCTATAATATGCGTCATATATTATCTTGGCTGATCATGGGTGCTCATTAATCGTGATGAGCCTCATTTATTATTCTGTTGAAGCCAATTTCAGATTATCTTCTATTTTATTCATCTTTACACACTTATGTGCCAATGCTGGTACATAAGAGGCATTATTAGGTACCAGCATGGAAATCAAGGTTAATTATCTCGACAATCTTCGTCAGGAAGCCAGGTTCGATGATTTTACAGTAATCGCGGATCAACCGATCCGTTATAAAGGCGATGGCTCAGCACCAGGCCCATTCGACTATTTTTTGGCTTCATCGGCATTATGTGCTGCTTACTTTGTTAAGGTGTATTGTGCAGCGCGTGATATTCCAACTGACAATATCCGCTTGTCACAAAACAATATTGTTGACCCAGAAAACCGCTACAAACAGATTTTTAAAATTCAGGTGGAATTACCTGCCGACATTTCTGAAAAGGACCGTCAGGGCATTTTACGCTCGATTGACCGTTGTACTGTCAAGAAAGTGATTCAGACAGGGCCTGAATTTATTATCGAAGAAGTTGAAAATATTGATGCCGATGCACAGGCATTGCTGATGCCAAGTCTGGCTTCAGAAAGCAGCACCTATATTCAGGGCAAGGATTTACCTTTAGAACAGACCATTGCCAATATGTCCAGCATTTTGGCTGGCTTGGGCATGAAGATTGAAATTGCATCATGGCGTAATATTGTTCCGAATGTCTGGTCACTGCATATTCGTGATGCACAATCGCCGATGTGTTTTACCAATGGCAAGGGTTCAACCAAGGAAAGTGCTTTGGCATCGGCACTGGGCGAATTTATTGAGCGTTTAAACTGTAACTTCTTCTATAACGACCAGTTTTGGGGAGAGGAAATCGCCAATGCTGAGTTTGTGCATTATCCTGATGAAAAATGGTTCCAGCCAGGCCCGAATGGTGAATTGCCAGTAGAAATTCTGGATGAATACTGCCTTGAGATTTATAACGCCGATGATGAATTGCTGGGCACGCATTTATATGACACCAACTCAGGTAATACCGAGCGAGGCATCTGTTCATTGCCATTCGTACGGCAGTCGGATGGTGAAGTGGTGTATTTCCCATCCAATCTGATTGAAAATTTATATCTTAGTAACGGCATGAGTGCAGGCAACACTTTGGCTGAGGCACAGGTACAGTGTCTTTCTGAAATCTTTGAACGTGCAGTGAAACGTGAGATTCTGGAGGGCGAAATGACGCTACCAGATGTACCGCAACAGGTTCTGGAAAAATATCCAGCAATTCTGGCTGGCATCAAGGGGCTGGAGGAACAGGGCTTCCCTGTGCTGGTGAAAGATGCCTCGCTTGGTGGTCAGTTCCCTGTGATGTGTGTGACGCTGATGAATCCACGTACAGGCGGAGTCTTTGCTTCATTCGGTGCGCATCCAAGTTTTGAAATTGCGTTGGAACGTAGCCTGACTGAGTTGTTGCAGGGGCGCAGTTTTGAGGGTCTCAATGATTTACCACAGCCAACGTTCCAAAGTAATGCGGTGACTGAACCAAACAACTTTGTGGAACACTTTATTGATTCCAGCGGTTTGGTGTCATGGCGCTTTTTTAGCTCCAAAGCTGATTTCGATTTTGTCGAGTGGGACTTTACCCACCAGGGTCAAAACAGCAATGTGGAAGAAGCGGAAGAACTGTTTGCCATTCTTGAGCAGATGGGCAAAGAAGTCTACATGGCGGTGTATGAACATTTAGGTGCAACCGCCTGCCGTATCTTGGTGCCTGACTATTCCGAGATTTATCTGGTAGAAGACCTGATCTGGGACAACACCAACAAGGCCCTGTTATTCCGTGAAGATATCTTAAACCTGCATCGTCTGGATAATGACAGCCTTGAGGCCTTGGTTGAGCGTCTGGAGGAATGTGAGCTGGATGACTACACCGAAATCGCCACCTTGATTGGTATCGAATTTGATGACAATACCGTGTGGGGGCAACTGACCATTCTTGAGTTAAAACTGTTGATTTATCTTGCTTTAGAGCAATTTGAAGAAGCAAAAGAATTGGTCGGGCAGTTCCTGCAATACAACACCAACACGGCTGAGCGAGGCTTATTCTATCAGTGCATGAATGTGGTGCTGGAGGTGATTCTGGATGATGAGCTGGAACTGGATGATTATCTAATTAACTTCCGCCGTATGTTTGGTGATGAACGAATGGACGCGGTACTTGGATCGGTAGATGGCAGTGTCCGTTTCTATGGTCTCACCCCAACCAGTATGAAACTGGAGGGGCTAGATCGACACTTACGCCTGATTGACAGTTATAAAAAGTTGCATGCCGCACGTGCCAGAGCGGTTGCTGCCTAGTGAGCTAAAAGTTATGGGTGCAATCCTTGTATTTGTAGATTGCACCTTACGGTTTCAGGTTTAAAACGCTTCCTGATACGAAAAGGAATTTATCTATTTCATCAAACATCCCGTAAGATGGTTTGCCCTGTACGTGGATTGGTGAGCGTTACATTTTCCAAGGCATGGATTTGCCATAAATGATTCTGTCTTAACTGCGCTAACGTAATAAACTATTGAACATTAAATATAAAACCACAGCGGTTGATCATTGATTGAGGATAAAGAATGAACTCATTGGAACAAAAGTTTCTAAATGACTTAGATGATAAGCTTTGGAAAGCCGCTGATAAATTACGTAGTAGCTTAGATGCTGCCAACTACAAGCATATTGTGCTTGGGTTGATTTTCCTAAAATATGTATCAGATGCCTTTGATGAACGTCAGTCTGAACTTAAAGATTTATTTGCACAAGCGGATGATCACAACATCTATTACATGCCTCGTGATCAATACGACACAGAAGAGGAATATCAACAAGCAATCGCTGATGAATTAGAAATTATTGATTATTATCAAGAAAAAAATGTGTTTTGGGTGCCCAAAGCAGCACGTTGGACGACGTTACAAAATACAGCCGCTTTAGCCATTGGCTCGATTATTTGGCAAGATGAACATGGGCAAGATGTCAAACTGCGTTCTATCTCTTGGTTAGTTGATAATGCTTTTGATGAAATTGAGAAAGCCAATCCTAAATTAAAAGGTATTCTGAATCGTATAGGACAGTACCAGCTTGATAATGACAAACTATTGGATTTGATCAATACTTTTTCTGACACCAGTTTTACCAAGCCTGAATACAATGGTGAAAAACTCAGTCTGCACAGTAAGGATATTCTCGGGCATGTCTACGAATATTTTTTAGGGCAGTTTGCTTTAGCTGAGGGAAAACAAGGTGGGCAATATTACACACCTAAAAGTATCGTGACCTTGATTGTAGAAATGCTGCAACCTTATAAAGGTCGAGTCTATGACCCTGCAATGGGTTCAGGTGGTTTCTTTGTGTCGAGTGAAAAGTTCATTGAACAACACGCACAGGAAAAGCACTACAAAGCATCTGAACAGAAAAAGCATATTTCGATTTACGGACAAGAAAGCAATCCAACCACTTGGAAACTTGCTGCCATGAATATGGCAATTCGTGGCATTGATTTTAACTTTGGTAAAAAGAATGCCGATACATTTTTAGATGATCAGCATCCAGACTTGCGTGCTGATTTCGTCATGGCAAATCCACCGTTTAATATCAAAGATTGGTGGCACGCTTCACTGGAAAGCGATGTACGTTGGAAATATGGCACACCGCCACAAGGCAATGCCAACTTTGCCTGGATGCAGCACATGCTGCACCATCTATCACCAACGGGCAGTATGGCACTTTTGCTTGCCAATGGTTCAATGAGTTCCAATACCAACAATGAGGGTGAAATCCGTAAAAACCTGATTGAAGCAGATTTGGTCG
>JAXMGF010000052.1:0-7948 GCA_046347365.1 Acinetobacter sp.
ATTTCTACCATTCAATCAATGAAATATTTTCGATTGATCAACCAGTAAAAATCCACACAAGTTGTTCTTCTATTCTCTTAATGATCTTCTCGATGATTCGTCATCATCAAGCTAGGTCGGCTATATTACTCTAATCCAAATTAAAGTCAACAGGTAATTTCAACTTTATTTTAAACCACTTTAAACAACTGATTTAAAAAAACTTTCAATCAACAACACCGACGATGGAGTCACATTATAGGCCGTTTTATTTCCCACGCAAGCGGTTTTTTGGGTTTTAATATTTAATTGGCTATTTTTAAGCCACTTCCTGTCATTTTCACATATTTTTTAGCATAATTCGATAATATCAATGGTGGGTGGCACACGAAACCGAAATGGAACACCCACCATCCCCGTTCCCACCGTTACAAATACATCTGCATGTTCATGTGAGTAAAAGCCTTTTTTGTGCCCCAAAATCGAAACCCGTTTCATAATGTAGCTGGTGACCCACGGCAGTTCAATTTGTCCGCCATGCGTATGTCCAGACAGCATCAAAGGATGGCTTGGCAATTCTGGCACCATATCCACCGTATCGGGATTATGGGATAAAATCAGCCACGGCTTATCCTGTGGCAACTCAGGTAAAAAACGCATATTGGCTTTTCCTGCCCACAAATCCCCGATACCAACCAGACGGAATTCATCAAATTCAATAATCTTGCCCTCAATATCCATCACATTGTTTTCAGACAGTGCTTTTGCCAATAGTTCCTGGATTGGTGGCCCTGGATACTGTTCATCATGGTTACCTGACACGGAATAAACAGGCATTTGTATTTCCCTTAATACTGCCAGTTCCTGCACCAAACGATTTTCAGGTTCATAGGTCCAGTCTCCAGCCACCACAACAAAATCGGGCTGCTCCTGATTTAATTTTTTGACAATGGTTTTGAGTTGGCGTTCATGTCCTGAAAATAACCCTACATGCATGTCCGCAACCAATGCCACTTTCACAGGTTTGGTAAATTCACGCTGTGGATTTAAACGGTATTGATGGTATTTCACATGAACCTGATGTGGCTCAATGAAACGCGCATAGATCAACACACTGCTTAACAGAAACACAAAAATGGTTTGGTGGGGAGTGTAGTAACCTGACCAACCTGCATAGAGGCTAAAAAACCAAAGTGGCACCAGCAGATAAGACAGGTAAAAAGCCAGCAAATGCACGAATGCCTTAAACGGATGGATGGTTTCGGTGCGCGCCTGATGCACCCAGGCCTGAATCAGTGCCCACAGTGCCAGCACCACAAACAGAAGATAGAAAACTAAAATAACTGGATCTGAATTTAACAGCGCAGAGCTCATTCACCTCACCTCAGGGCCGTTATCACATCTCATATTTATATTTTCCGATGAAATGCTATACTCAAGCCGAACTTTTAATCAGTAATAATTATGACGCAATCTGCCCGTATAAATAACAAACATACAAAAATAAGTACAACTACTTACAATAAAAGTATGCTTGCGATTTATTGCAGTATTGCGATCACTGTAACAGGTTGCAGCACCTTACCCAAACATACAATAGAATCCATTCCTGAAACTACCTTGCAGGTGGACACCACCCAGACCACACTGGCGCAAATCATTCAACCCCTACAGGAACAGCACCCTGAGCTGACAGGTTATCTGGTGCTGTTTGAACCATTGGAAGCTCTGTCTGCTCGCCTGCGCCTAATTGACAAGGCAGAGAAAACACTGGATTTACAGTATTACATCTGGGACAACGACAAAGTTGGCGCACTGGCCCTGCACGCGCTGATTCGTGCCGCAGACCGTGGGGTCAGGGTTCGCCTGCTGATTGATGACAACAATGCCAAATCCACCGAAGGCATTTTTTTGGCATTGGCGCAGCACCCCAATATTGAGGTCAAGCTGTTTAATCCCTATCGTTTTCGGAAATATCGTGCGCTCGACATGATTCTGGACCTGAAACGCATCAATCGGCGTATGCACAACAAGAGTTTTATTGCAGATCATCAAGTGGCTTTGATTGGTGGGCGCAACATGACCAATCAATATTATAATGTGAGTGATAACTATCAGTTCTCCGATGTTGATGTCATGCTGGTCGGTTCAGCAGTCAAAGATATTTCCCATTCCTTTGATGAATACTGGAATCATGAATATGCTTATAAAGTACAGGAAGTGGTCAAGCAAAGCGCTCATCGTCTCAGTTATGACAGTTTAAAGCAGCAGCTTGATGAACATTATAAGCGGATCACGGTACAAAATTATCTGGATTTAACCAGCAACTCTCAAGCCATTGACTCACTAATGAGTCGGGACATTCCTTTGGATTGGGTCAAGGCGGAAGTGGTCAAGGATTCACCCGACAAGATTAAGTCCAAAGCAAAAAAGAAAGAACACCTCAATTTCCAGCTCATTCAACAGCTTGAGCAACCAGAAAAAAATGTCGATTTGATTTCCGCCTATTTTGTTCCTGAAAAAAAGGGGGCGAAAATGCTGACCGATTTGGCCGAGGATGGGATTAAGGTACGGGTTCTGACCAACTCGTTCAAGGCCAACGATGTTGCGGTGGTTCATGCGTTTTATGGCAAGTATCGGCAGAATTTACTGGAACATGGTGTACAGCTTTATGAGTTTTTACCTGCCTTGGATAAAAATGATTTAGATAGGCATACAGAGGCATTGGCGAAAAAAGCCAAGGTCAATCTCAAAGGTTTAAGCCGTTCGAGTTTGCATGCCAAGTTGATGGCATTAGATGAAAAACAGGTTTTTATTGGTTCGTTTAATTTTGACCCACGTTCAGCCTATCTCAATACCGAGATTGGTGTGCTACTCAACAGTCCACCACTTGCTCGGGCGGTTCACACCACAATGGATGAAAACCTCAGCAAGTATGCCTATAAACTGGTGCTGGATGCCAACAAGAAAATCACCTGGCAGCGTCAGACACCTCAAGGCCCTGTTATTTATACCAAAGAACCACGCATGAAATGGTGGCAAAGGGCTGGCATCAAGATGCTTTCATGGCTACCAATTGAGGGATTTATGTAGTCTCAGTGCCATCTGGCATCACCCTAAGCACCTTGCGCTGCAACTCAAGCAAACCTGCACGCATTTGTTGCTCAACTTCTCTGGTCAATGTCTCCACGGTATGCCCTGTTACAGCAACTGTGGGTAGTGTCATTAAATGGGCCGTGACTCTGGGCATTTCCAGAACACGCTGCACATGCTCCGCAAAGGACATTTCACCAATAAATGGGGCCACCATGTCCAGCTCACCATTCTGGTTGACATAGCAAATCACGCAAATCTGGACGGGTCGCTGGGCCTCAATAGCGGCTCCAAGCAATCTGCCATGTACTTTTTTAACCTTTGTGCCATCTGTAGTGGTGGCCTCAGGGAAAAACAGCACGGGAATATCCTGCTTTAAAAACTCGGTGATTTGCTCACGAATCCGAATGGAATCACCCGAACCACGTTTAATGAACAGGGTTCCGCCACCCTTTGCCAGATTACCCAAAATAGGCCATTTTTCTATCTCGGCTTTCGCCAGAAAGAAAATACGTGCACCTGAACCCAGTACCGCCACATCCAGCCATGAAATATGATTGCTGACCCAAAGTGCAGGTTCACGCGGAATGACACCATGAACCTGTACCTCAATATTGAAAACGTCACACAGACGGCGGCAAAAATACTGCACATAGCGGGTATTGACAGGATTATTGGGATCTTTATACAGGCCATGACGATAGATGAGATAAAAGCCTTCGCCAATCGTTTCAAGGCCTGCGGCCAATTTCTTGCTATATAGACTGAACTTAGAGAATAAACTAAATGGCGGGTTGTTTAGCGCTGGTGTTTCTTGTGTCATAAATCATCAAAACCGTATGCATGTATGCATTAAATTAGCAAAGTTATATCATGCCCATATCCACTTATAAATGTTGTGACCATAATAAAAAACGAATGTGGGGATAAATTTTTTCAATTTTAAATGATTTATCAGATCAATTACCATAAATAAATCGAATTTACAGATTTATAGGTGATAAGATGAATCCACATACCAACACATCAGAATCACAGACCACTCTTCCTTATGGCTATGCGCTCAGGATGTTTTTGGGCTGGTCAATCCTGTATCTGGCAACATTGATTGGTTTTATTGAGCTTTTACGCCGAAATATCATCTAGCGACACTTAGTCTTTGCCCTTTGCTTTAAGTTTATTCTAGAATAAGGCTTCAACAACGAAGATATGAGATCGCGTGGAAAATTTTGAGCAGCATCAAGGTGGTGAACGGGCAATTTTAGTCAGTGTGGCTGTACAACTGCTTGACGATCTGGATGCTGAAGAGTTCCGATTGCTCGCTCAATCTGCTGGTGCTGAAATCCTTGAACATATTTCTGTGCAACGCAACAAGCCTGACCCCAAGTTCTTTATTGGCTCAGGCAAGGTTGATGAAATTGCCGAACAGGTCAAAGACCTTGAAGCGGAACTGGTAATTTTTGACCATTCGCTCTCTCCTGCTCAGGAACGCAATCTGGAACGGGTGCTGAAATGTCGGGTAATCGACCGTACAGGTTTAATTCTGGATATTTTCGCCTTACGCGCCCGTACCCATGAAGGGAAGTTGCAAGTCGAACTGGCCCAGCTTAAACATTTATCTACGCGTCTGATTCGTGGCTTTACGGGTAATCTGGAACAGCAAAAAGGGGGCATTGGTCTACGTGGTCCAGGTGAATCACAACTGGAAACAGACCGCCGACTGATTCGGGTACGCATTACCCAACTCAAGGAAAAATTGGTCAAGGTTCAGCAAACCCGTCTGCAAGGCCGCGCAGCGCGTCAAAAAGCGGCGATTCCAACCATTTCACTGGTGGGATATACCAATGCGGGAAAATCAACCTTATTTAACATCTTGGCAAAAAGTGACGTTTATGCTGCCGACCAACTGTTCGCAACCCTAGACCCCACCTTACGGCGTCTGGACTGGGATGGCATAGGCACAGTTGTGCTGGCGGATACGGTTGGATTCGTTCGAAACTTGCAGCACGATCTAGTCGAGTCATTCAAGGCCACTTTGGAAGAAACGCTGGAAGCAACCTTGCTGCTGCATGTGATTGACAGCAGCAGTCCCAACATGGCTGAGCAGATTGAAGCGGTGGATTCGGTGCTCAAGGAAATTGGTGCCGATGCCCCAGTTTTGCATGTCTACAATAAAATCGACCTGAGTGGCGATGCCGCAAAAATTATTTATAAGGCACCTGACCTACCTGACCGAGTCTATGTTTCGGCATATGCTGGGCAGGGTCTGGAACTGCTCAGTCAGGCAGTACAACAATGCTTGATGGGTGAATTACAATACTTTGATTTAGTGCTAAAACCTGCCTACGGTAAGCTTCGTACCCAGCTTTATACCCTGAACGTGATTCAGTCTGAATACCATGATGATCATGGTGACCTGCACCTGTCGGTCTGTATCGCCCCTCATAAACTGGAGCAACTCATTAAACAGGCACATTTACCATTAGACGAAATTCTTGGAAAAAAAGCTTCCTTATTCGAGCGGGCTTTGGAAGAATTCGAACGGAATGACAATTCATCACTATAATGATGATTACACATCGTTCAGATAGACGAGAGTAAAAAAGCACATGAAAGATATTGATTGGTCAGCCTGGTTTTGCACGATTTTATTGATTGTCGTATTTCGTGAGGGTGCCGTCCTGATCACCAAAGTCTTTCATCACCCTGAACTGGGTAATCTGGTGGGGTTGATTGCGCTACTCACCACCCTGCTGATCTGGAGGCGGTTTAAAAAAATCTCCAACCGCCTGATTGATACCAACAATAAAATCATGAAAGAAAGCGCATTTGCGTTTCTGCCGATTTGTGCAGGCTCGCTGATCATGCTGGTTCATCTGGGCAAGGAAATTCCTGTGTTTCTGTTTGTGCTCACCCTAAGTACCTTATTGCCCTTATGGATTTACGCCAAAATGGCAAAACGCTGGTTATAGAGGCCTTTATTTATGTTGATGGTTATTTATGGCTTTGTGATCACCCTGATCAGCTATCTGCTTGCAAAACCACTGAATAAAAGGGTTCCACAAATTCCCCTCATTGTGTTTGCCATGTTTATCGTGATTGGATTACTGGCAATCCTCGGCATTCCCTATGAACACTACATGAACAACGTCAATAATGTGTTTAATCACTTGCTTGGTTATGTCACGGTTGCGCTGGCCATTCCCCTCGCAGCGATGCGCTACGATGACTTGCCCATCAAGTCCATGATCGGGATTTTATGTTTTGCCAGCATCAGTGCGGTTGCCCTGCCAATGGGACTTGCTTATTTACTGCACATGTCTGAACCGACCATCATGGCCTTTGCCACACGTGCGGTGACCACACCGATTGCACTTAACATTGCCACACTGCTACATGCCCCGTTGATGATGGTTTCTCTAATTGTGATCTTATCAGGTGTGATTGGAGCGGCCTTTTCACCGTGGATCTTAAAACATATCCATGATGAACGTGCCTCTGGCCTGGCGCTGGGTCTGGCGGCCCATGCCATTGGCACGGCACAGGCATGGCAGCGTGGTCCTGTCACGGGTCGTTATGCCGCATTTGGCATGGCGGTGAATGGGGTGTTCACAGCCATCTGGCTACCCACTTTTATTTTATCTTTGTCTTAAAATTTGCAGCAAATATCACATAAAGATTGAACTAGTTGTCAAATATCCTACATAATGGAGTTTCAAACGTTAAAAGGATTTTAATGATGGCCAAACAACTCATAGGTGCATTACTCTTATCAGCAGTCAGCAGTTTTTCTTTTGCGGAAGGCATTATAGGTCTTTGGCAAAGTATTGATGACAAAACGGGTGCACCTAAGGCGTTAGTCGAGATTCGTAAAGAAGCTGACAATACTTATGCAGGGAAAGTAGTCAAACTTACTCCTCGTGCGGGCTATACTCCAAAGGAAACCTGTGTAGACTGTCCACCACCTTATACCAACAAACCTATTATTGGTCTGGATGTGGTGACAGGCCTAAAGTCCACAGATGGCCTTAACTATACTAGTGGCCGTATTCTTGATCCAAATACAGGCAAGCTCTACAGCCTGAAAGCCAAGTTAAGCTTAAATGGTAAACGCCTGCACTTGCGCGGCTATCTGGGTGTATCAGCATTAGGCCGCAACCAGATCTGGATTCGCGCCGAATAAACCATGATACTGTAACGCACCCACCATCTTATATTTGATCATTTTTGATCACGGTTTAATCAAAAAAGCCACTTCGCTGTCATTCAGACCGAGGTGGCTTTTTTATTTCGGCCTCAAAAATTCATTGAAATTTCAACCATTAAAAAAGTGAACAATTGTAAGATAATGATTGAATCTATTATTAGAAATCCGAAATAATAGAAAAACAATGATAGGCAGCAAGGAGGCTTAAGCATGTACTCAAAACTCATTACCTTTTTTGTGTTATTTGGTCTTGGCCAACTGACCTTTGCTCAAGATATTACGGGTATTTGGCAAAGTATTGATGACGTCACAGGTGCACCTAAAGGCCAGGTCGAAATTACCCAGGAAGCGGATGGCACCTATACAGGCAGAATAACCAAAATCACCCCACGTACAGGTTACACACCGAAAGAGTTCTGTACGGGCTGCCCTGCCCCTTATACCAACAAACCGATTGTCGGTTTAAATGTAATTACCAAGCTTAAACACAAGAGAGACCTCATCTATACAGGTGGACGAATTCTCGACCCCAATAGTGGCCGTGTATATAGTCTGGCAGCAAAACTCAGTGCAAATGGACAACGCCTGCATTTACGTGGCTATGTCGGGGTTTCTGTATTGGGACGCAGCCAGATCTGGATTCGAGTCAATTAAACCTTGAACAATAAA
>JAXMGF010000053.1:0-7709 GCA_046347365.1 Acinetobacter sp.
TGCGTTTAGAGGAAATTCAACAGCAGCTGGCACAGAAACAACCCCAGTTGCTTGATTTGGAAAACCAGTTTTTCCAACAACAGCAAAGCCTGCAACAGCAACAACAAATCTTGCAGCAACAGCAGCAAAGTGTGAAACAAAAGCAAAAAGAGTTGCAGCAACTGGATGTGCAGATTGTCAAGCTACAAAGTACCGGACAGGCTTTTGTGCTGCAACAGCAGCAACTGGCAGAGCAACTGAAACAACTGGATGTGCAACTTGAAGAAGATGCCATGCAGCGTGATGATCTGGAAATTGATTTACATGCATTGGCACTCAAACTCGAAGCAGTATTGCCAAATTATAAAACCTTGCAGTTTCAGGTGGAAAACTTGAATGAGCAGTTGGATGAGCAACAACAGCAGTTGACTCAACAACAACAGCAACGTGAAGCTTTACGCCGCCAGACCTCGCAAGCCAATCAGCAAATTGAGTTATTGGAAAAAGATATCTCGTTCCTGAAAACACAATACCGTCAAATCATCGAACAAATTGAGCAGGCGAAGAAGTTTGTTGATCCGATTCAGCTTGAGCTGCCGAACTTGGAGTCTGAATTTCACGAGCAATTCCAGCAAACAGAAAAGCTACAGAAAACATGGAATGAATGGCAGCTTGAACTCAATCAAGTACAAGAGAAACAGCAACAACTCACAGAACAACGTCATCAAGCTCAACAGAAAGACGAGCAGGTGCGTGAGCAGTTGGAACAAAAGCGTTTAGCATGGCAGGCAGCAAAATCAGATCGTGAACATTATCTGGAACAGCTGAAAGAATTAAATGCGGAAGCTTTATCTGATCTGTCGATAGAAATGAAAGATCATCAGCAAAAACTGGAAAAAGCGCAGCAGCAATTCGAGAAAATCGGTGCTGTGAATTTAGCGGCTTCAAAAGAATACGAAGAAGTGTCACAGCGTTTTGATGAGCTGAGTCACCAGATGCAAGATCTGCAAAATACGGTTGATCAGCTTAAAGACGCGATGAAAAGTATTGATCAAGAAACGCGTAAGTTGTTTATGACCACTTTTGATCAGGCCAATCAAGAGTTACAACTGCTATTTCCAAAGGTATTTGGTGGTGGTGAAGCGACTTTAAGCCTTGAAGATGATTGGCAGTCGGGTGTGAAATTAATGGCGCGTCCGCCAGGTAAACGTAACAGTTCTCTGGCATTATTGTCAGGTGGTGAAAAGACCTTAACTGCTCTGGCTTTAGTATTTGCGATCTTTAGGTTAAATCCAGCACCTTTCTGTGTATTAGATGAAGTTGATGCACCACTTGATGATGCCAACGTGCAGCGGTATTGTAATTTGGTAAAAGAGCTTTCTGAACAAGTGCAATTCATTTACATTACACATAATAAATTGGCAATGACAATGGCAACTGATTTACTTGGAGTGACCATGCCAGAGCCAGGCACATCAAAATTAGTGACTGTGGATTTAGAACAGGCAAAAGAATACGGGTTAGTTGCGGAGTCCTAATATGGAAATGAATACAATAATAGGCATTGTTATCGCCGTTGTGATTATGCTCGTTGGTTTGATCATGATTTTAAGAAAACCAAAACCAGTTGAGCTTTCACTAGAAGCAGATCTTCATGTTAACCCTGAAAGTCAGCAACCTGTGATTCCTCGTCATGTACGGGATCAGATTTTGCAAAATGATGTGGTTACCGCTGCAACCAACCGTGTTGAACCAAGTTTTAACACGGCACCGATTGAAGCAAAAGCGCCAGTTGAAATAGCTACTGCGGAAAATATTGTAAAAGCGACTGAAACTGATGTTGTGATTGAACCTGAGCCAGTCGTTGAGTTCACTCCGAGTGCAAATAAACAAGAGACAATTCTTGAATCGCAGTCTCAAGACGAAGTTGAAGCGCTTTTAGCAACGCCAGAAAAAGCTGAGGATGAGAAAGCTGAAACAGAGCTTAGCTTAAACCCAAATATTGAAACAGTTGAGATTGCTGAGTTTGATGGCGAAAGTAATATTCTGGATGTGCATTTGCATGAACAGCAACGCTATGATGATGAAAGTGCTTTGGCAACAGCAGAGCAAATTATTGCTTTGAATGTTTATCCAAATCCACGTCGTGCCTTGTCGGGTGATAAAGCATTAAAGGTATTGTTGAAATACGGTCTGCGTTTTGGAGAGATGTCTTGCTTCCATCGTTATGAAAATACCGATGAGCCAAGCCCATTAATGTTCTCTGTATTACGTGTCACAGATAATGGACCTGCTGGTTTTGATTTGGAAACATTGTCTGCGGAACAGGTGCAGGGTTTGGCATTTTTCCTTGCATTGCCAAATAGCAAGGCCGTGACAGGCTATGACATGATGACCAGCATTGCAGGCTTAATTGCGCGTGAGATTGATGGTAAAGTTTACGATGAAAACAATCTTGAATTCACGCCGCAGTTGAAAGAACATTGGCGACATCATGTGATTGATTATCGTCCAAATCAAGCAACCGTCTAATGAATCTTTTATAATAAATTTAGTAAAAATTATAGGGCGGTTTTTCCGCCCTTTTATATGGTGAAATTTAAATGGAAAACAACTCAGTTATTGAGCAAATGCGTCAGTTAATTCAACTGATTGCAAAACATAATCATGCTTACTATGTGATGGATCAACCTTCCATTTCTGATAGTGAATATGACCATTTATTTCATCAACTGAAAGCCTTAGAACAACAACATCCAGAATGTATTCAGGCAGATACCCCGACCAATAAAGTCGGTGGTCAAGCGTTGTCAAAATTTGAAAGCGTGACACATACTGTTCCAATGTTATCTTTGAATAATGTATTCGAAGAAGATGAACTCCTTGCATTTGCTAATCGTGTTGAAGAACGATTACCCAACCAAAAAGTTCAATATGATGTTGAACTTAAATTTGATGGGTTAGCGATTTCGCTTTGGTATGAAAATGGTGTATTGGTTCGTGGGGTCACTCGTGGCGATGGTGAGACAGGTGAAGACATTACTCAAAATGTCAAAACTATTCGTAACTTGCCCAAAGTATTATCTTCTAAAGATCAGCCTATCCCACAATTATTAGAAGTCTGTGGCGAAGTGTTAATGCCTAAAGCTGGATTTAAAAAGTTGAATAGACATCTAGAAGAAACGTGGCGAAAAAGAATTTGCTAATCCTCGAAATGCTGCTGCGGTAGTTTAAGGCAACTAGACTCTCAGATTACAAAAACTCGTCCATTAGCATTCTATGCGTATGGTGTTGCACAATGTATTCCTGATAATAATGTTGGCACTATTGGTGCATAATTTAGAATGGTTAAAGCATTTTGGTTTTGAAAATTATGATCATTGGGTTGTGGATAATATTGAAGATGCACAGAAAAAATATGAACAGTTAATTGCTGAAAGACCAAATTTTAACTGTAGAAATTGATGGTATGGTTAAAGTAACAGCCTTGAACAGCAAAAAAAGTAATTAGGCTTCATTAGTAGAGCACCTAGATGGGCTGTTGCTTATAAATTTCCAGCTGAAATAGCTTTAACAACAAGTTGAAAATATTGAATGGCAAGTTGGTCGAACAGGTACTTTTAACCCCTGTTGCTCGTTTGATCCCTGTAAATGTTGGTGGTGTGACGGTCTCACGTGACCTTACACAATATTGGTGAATTGGCCTCGTCTAGATATTCGAATAGGGGATAAGCGGAATCTATCGAAGTGGTGATGTAATTCCTATGATGTAAAGTTCGGGCGGAGTTCCGACCCGCCGATTCAGATGGTTCATCTTCCGACCAATTGTCCAGTCTGGTGATTCACCTGTAGTGATGCCAGAAGGTGAGGCATTGGCACGTTGTTCAGGTGGCCTGTATTGTGCAGCACAACGGATTGAAGCCATTCGTCACTTTGTTTCACGTAAAGCCTTGGATATTGAAGGTTTGGGCGATCGTTGGGTAGAATCACTATTACATCTCGACTTACTCAAAGACGTTGCTGATATTTATCATTTGCATGAACATCGTGACACCTTATTGACCATCGAGAAAATGGGTGAAAAATCCGTTCAAAATCTGATTGATGCAATCGAAGCAAGTAAGAAAACCACCTTGGCACGTTTTATTTATGGCTTAGGTATTCGTGGTGTCGGTGAAACTACAGCACGCATGTTAGCCAATACTTTCCAAACTTTGGATGCTTTGAAAGTAGCCGATGTTGAAGCACTTAAGAAAACGCCAGATGTCGGTGATATTACAGCAGAATGGATTGCTGACTTTTTCCAAGCACCACATAACATTGAAGTACTCGATCGTTTATTGGCAGCAGGGATTCATTGGGATGCACCGACTGCACCAACACGTCAACCATTGAATGGTGAGAGTTGGGTGGTGACGGGTACACTGGAAACTATGGGGCGTGATGAGGCGACACAAAAGTTACAAGCTTTGGGTGCACGTGTCAGTGGCAGTGTTTCTAGTAAAACCAAATGTGTCGTTGCTGGTGAAAAAGCGGGAAGCAAATTGGATAAAGCGCAAAAGCTTGAGATTCGCGTGATGAATGAACAAGAATTTTTGGCATTTTTAGCGCAGTATTATGGGGACAGCACTGTATGAGTGTTCAAAAATTAAAAGCGCATCTTGCTGCTAAATCAGAAAATGAGCTTATTAAAGAAATTACCATTTTATATCAGCAGTTTTCTGTGGTTAAAGATTTTTATACTGTGCAAATGAGTGCAGATGGAGAGCGTGAGGTATTTACTAAGCATAAGAAAATCATTCAAGAGCAGTTTTTCCCTCAGCGTGGATTGGGAAAGAAGTTACGTTTATCCGTTGCGCGAAAAGCGGTCATGGATTTTAAAAAATTGAATGGGTTGAATGAGTATCTGATTGATCTTGCCTTCTTCTATGTCGAGATTGGTATTGAATTTAGTAATACTTATGGTGGTATTGATGAAGCATTTTATAGCAGTATGGAGTCGATGTTTGAACAGGCGATGAAATGGATGCAACAATGTCATCTAAATCAGGACTTTCAAGAACGTGCTCATCAAATTTGCAAAGATACTCGTCATATAGGCTGGGGATTTCATGAAATCTTATGTGATATTTATGATACATATTTTGATGAACGGAATTTCTAAAAAATGAGGAAAATCAGCCCACCCAATCATTTTTTGAGTGGGCGGATGAGATTAAATATATTTTTTCACAATCCCATCATCAAGTAATTGCTGGAAATGTTCACAAACACTTTCACGAATATTGCGATATTGAATCCCTAAATCTTTCACACTACGTTGTGAATTAAAGTAGATAGGATAACCCATATTCAGTTTTACAAATTGACGGGAATGTCCAAATACTGGTGCGATCAAGGAAAAAGCTGCTTTAGGCACGGTAAAATGTGGGAAAGGGTATCTGTAGCCAAATTTTTGCGTTAATGCCTTACCCATTTCGAGTAAGCTTAAAGTGCCACCACACACGATATAACGACCTTGAGCTTGAGGATTTAATGCCGCAGCCACATGTGCATCGGCAACGTCACGGACGTCTACTATACCATTCCACATCGGTGGTACACCAAATAATGTTGTGCCATTGCCGAATTGTTGTAATACTTCGATACTGCCTGATTGACTAGCATCAGTGAGTGATGGCCCCATCACCAGTGCAGGGTTAATACAGACTAGACTCCAGCGATTTTGTTGCTCGGCCATTTCCCAAGCTTTACGTTCAGCCGCGACTTTTGAATATGGATAGGGTTGGTGCGTTTCACTGCTGGTATTGTTCCAGTGGCTTTCATCAAACTCATTATTCGCGGTATTTTGAATCTCCACCGCATCGCCATAAGTTGAGGCAATACTTGAGGTCAGCACCACACGTTTGACTGATTCAGTGCGATTGACACTGTCCAGTACATTTTCTGTTCCTTTTACCGCAGGCTCAATGATATCTTTTACTGCATCCTTATAGTTGGTCACAACAAAAGGCGAGGCGGTATGGATCACGATTTCACAGCCTTGCATGGCTTCATCAAAAGAACCAGATTCAAGTAAATCGGCTTTAAAAAACTGAATTTGTCCTGATGATTTATCTGCTAGATCATACAGGTGCTGAATTTTATTTTTCTTAGATGGATCTCGAACCGTAGCATGTACGTTGTAACCCTGATTCAACAGTCGTTCAATAATCCAGCCCGCAATATAACCCGTTGCACCCGTGACCAGAATTGGCTTACTTTTATCCATTTTATTTCCGCATTGTGTTTTTGTGATTGATGTTATTTACCGAATTTTGTGTAAACAAACAACAGCCGAGCAGTCATTTTTTAATGTTTTTTGATCAAAATTGCAGTGGAATAAGAAGCATTGCGAATCGTTACAAAAAACTAAATAAAGGATTTTGATTAAATTCATTGAGTTGTGAAGCTATGCCCAATGTGCAAAGGCTTATTTTAATTAGATAAATTGGGCGAATTAAAACTGTAAATGCGTATGTTTCTCATTTTAATTTTATAAAAATCATAAACTTACACACTTTTGGTTTTGCAATTATTGTGTAAATTGACCATAATGTTGTCATTCGATAGGAGTAAGTATTATGCGTGGCAATCCAGAAGTCATCGACTATTTAAATATGCTCATTGGCGGTGAATTGGCTGCTCGTGATCAATATTTAATTCATTCAAGAATGTATGAAGATTGGGGCTTAAGTAAAATTTACGAGCGTATTGATCATGAAATGCAAGAAGAAGCTTCACATGCTGATTCAATCATTCGCCGTGTTTTATTTTTGGGTGCTCAACCTAATATGAATCGTGAAGACATCAATGTGGGTACAGATGTCGTAAGTTGTTTAAAAGCTGATTTAGCACTTGAATATCATGTGCGTGAAAAACTAGCGACAGGCATTAAGCTTTGTGAAGATAAAGGTGATTACATTAGTCGTGATATGTTGCGTCAGCAGCTTTCGGACACAGAAGAAGATCATACGTATTGGTTAGAAAAACAATTGCGTTTAATTGAATTAATTGGTTTGCAAAATTATATTCAATCGCAAATTTAAGATTTACGAATGAATAAAAAAACTCAGCAGATGCTGAGTTTTTTTATTTATGAATTATTTTTTAGTTTGGGCTTCTTTTAAATCTTTTAATACTTGATCAGCATGCGTTTGCGTATTCACACTCGTGTAGTGATACATAATTGCACTTTGAGGATTAATCAAGAAACTCTCACGTTTGGCAATTTTTGTAATCCCGAGGTTTCTGACAATACCAAATTTTCCAGCAAGTTCGCCTTTTTCATCTGCCAAAATTGGGAAAGGTAAACCGAGCTTTTGTGAAAACTTTTGATGTGATGCAACATCATCTAAGCTAACACCCAAAACTACTGCATTCGACTTTAAGAATTGAGGATAAAGTGATTTAAATTGATTCGCTTCTTGAGTACATCCCGCAGTGTCATCTTTAGGGTAGAAATAAAGTACAATCCACTTGCCTTTATATTGGTTTAAAGTGTGCCATTTGCCACTTTGATCTTGCAGTTTGAAATCTGGTGCAGACTGTCCAACCCATTCTTTTTGAGCTGTATTTTGCTTAGAAAAAATAGAAGTTTGCGCTGTACTAAGGCTAGGGATACCAAGTAAAAAAAACAAACTGCATAAAATAATAACTTTGGACTTTGTCGTATTCATCATGTTGATCTC
>JAXMGF010000054.1:0-7670 GCA_046347365.1 Acinetobacter sp.
CTTTGTAGCTCCTGTTTGAGTGTTTCCAAACGTTCCAGCCGCCGTGCACACAACGCCAAATTGTAACCTTTAGCCGCAAATTCACGCGCCATACCTGCGCCCAAACCCGAGCTTGCCCCTGTAATTAAAATGGTCTTTGCCATGCCTGCCACCTATATTTTTAAATCCATGTTAAAAGTTCAGCATCACGTGTTTTTAAATAATGATGCTCATTAAAGCTCAGTAATTGCAAACGTCCATCTGTCCAACGCAGTGTGGTAATACTGGCATTGGCAATCGACCAATTTAGCGCAAAGATCTGCTTTGCATTCAAACCTAATACTTTACCTACCGCCACAGAAATCACGCCACCTGAACTAAATACGACGGCTTGACGATGCTTGGTCATATCAATACTTTCGCAAAGCGATTGCAATGCTTGCTCAACACGTGATTGAAAGCCTAACCATGTTTCATGATATTCATGGTCATATTGCGCTCCAATCCAGCGGTCTATTGCACCATCAAAGATTTTGGCCAGATAAGCACGTGGATTGGCCATCAATTCAACATCCTGTTTCAGCAATTCAGGCTGATTAAAACGCGGTTCATATTGAGCAAAGACATGCTGATGATCAAACTCATTCCACGCCGATTCGGTTTGAATGGATGCATTATGGAAACTTTGCGATAAAGCCAATTGCGCAGTCTGCTGATGACGTTGCATTGAACCTGCAACCACTAAAGGCGTTTGTTTTAGGGTTTGTTTAAAAAAATCACCCACAACCTGTGCCTGTTGTTCACCTTTAGCTGAAAGCTGATCGTAGCTCGCTGCACCAAACGACGCTTGCCCATGCCGCACCAAATAAATTGTGCTCATCGTTTTAAAATATCCTGTAGTTTTGCAGCATATTCAGGAATCAACTGCTGTGCTTCAGTATTGTTTTGGGCTATCAGTTTTAAAGCCCGAATATGTAAGGCATGAATCAAAATCCAAAAATCCTTAAAGGCGGGATTATCAGTTTGCTGATGGTAATAACGATAATAAATCTGTTGCGCAATCACGGCTAAACGGAACAAACCAAACACTTCATAAAAAGCCCAATTCGTTGGTTGCAAACCTGTTTTTTCCAGATAGTAATCCACCACCTGTTGACGTGTCAGCATACCTTTTAAATTGGTCGGTTGACGGCGGCTTGATTTCATCAGCGCATCATCATCCTCTTGAATCCAGTAGGCAAGGGCGCTGCCCAAATCCATCAATGGATCACCGAGTGTCGCCATTTCCCAATCCAGTACACCAATCACCTGAGTCGGTTGTTGTGGATCTAAAATGACATTATCAAAACGCCAGTCATTATGAATCACGCAAGTTTTAGCATCGGCAGGGATATGTTCCAACAACCACTCACGCACAAAAGCAAAATCAGGTACATTTGGCGTGAGTGCTTTGCTATAACGTGCATCCCAACCTTCGACTTGACGGCGACAATAACCTTCACCTTTGCCCAGTTGTTCCAATTCTGTACCTTGATACGGCACTTGATGCAGCTCGATCAATTTATCTAGAACATTCAGTCACAATTGCTGTACCTGTTGCTCATCTAACTGTAATTCTTTCGGTAAATTGGCGCGTGAAATGATGCCTTCAATCCGCTTCATGACATAGAAATCACAGCCAATTACGCCTTCGTCCTGACACAGTGCCATCATTTCAGGCAGGACAGGGTAGAACGGCGCAAGATGCTTCGCACATTGTATTCACGTTCCATATCATGTGCTAATTTGGCTGCGCCTTTGCGGACGGCGTAAAATTAGATCTGCATTGTCGTATTGCAAACGATAGGTCCACCGGAAGTACCCCTGAATATTGGGTCACTTGTGCCTGTCCTTGCAGCTCTACACCTGTTCTTTAACCAGTTTTCAACCGCTACAATATCTAGCTCTTCGCCATGACGAACCTGACCGCCAATATCAATTACTGCCATTTGTTTTTATCCTTATTAACGACCATAGCCACGTTTTTTGAGTTCTAGTTTAGCAATCATGCCCTTGCGTACTTCGTCCATTCATCAGCTAAACGTAACCGCGCTTTGATTAAAAAATGCAGTCAGTGGTGTATCACGTGACACACCTTCGCCGCCATGAATCTGAATCGCCATATCCACCACATTTTGCAATACGGTTGGTGCAACCACTTTGATTGCAGAAATTTCGGTGAGTGCCGCCATATTACCTAAAGTGTCCATCTTGTAAGCCATACAGCGCAATAAACGGGCTTGGTCGATTTGCAATACGGCTTCTGCCACACGTTCTAAATTCCCACCCAACTTTAATAATTCTTTGCCAAAGGCTTTACGGGACATGCCACGATCAATCATCAACTCTAAGGCTTTTTCAGCTGCGCCAATACAACGCATACAATGGTGAAATACGTCTTGCCCTAAACGACCTTGAGCGATTTCAAAAACCTTGCCCAGCGCCGCCAATAAAGTTGCTCACTGGCACACGCACATTGTCAAAACTAACTTGCCCATGTCCATGTGGCGCATCGTAATCACCAAACACAGGCAACATTCTTTCAATCGTCACGCCTTGCGTTTCAATCGGTACTAAGACCATCGAATGTTGATGATGACGGTCTTTGCTCTCGT
Organism: Acinetobacter sp.; assembly: GCA_046347365.1. Taxonomy (GTDB): domain Bacteria; phylum Pseudomonadota; class Gammaproteobacteria; order Pseudomonadales; family Moraxellaceae; genus Acinetobacter. Next base: position 2,634 of record JAXMGF010000054.1, read on the forward strand.
CAGGGGTATAAGCCATGAAGATAATCACTTTGGCATTGGGATCACCCAAGCCCGATGACCACCATTTACGCCCATTCAGGACGATTTCATCACCATCAATCACTGCCGTGGCTTGCATATTAGTGGCATCACTGGAAGCCACGGCGGGTTCAGTCATACAGAACACTGAACGGATTTCTCCTGCAAGCAAAGGTTGCAACCATTGCTGTTTTTGTGCCTCGCTACCATAGCGCCATAACACTTCCATATTGCCGCTATCAGGTGCATTACAGTTAAATACGGTGGGTGCAAGTAAGCTACGTCCAGTCAGTTCGGCAATATGCGCATATTCCTGAACCGATAAACCAGCACCCAATTCCGCATCGGGCAAAAACATATTCCATAAGCCAGCCGCTTTAGCCTTATCTTTCAATTGTTGTAATTGTTCAGGCCACTGCCATTTGGTCCAGTCACCATCGACATTGAGTTGATGCACTTCATCCCAAAATATTTTTTCAACGGGTTCGATTTCTTGTTGAATAAAGGCTTGCGTTCGTGCAATAAAATCCTGCGCACGTTCAGATAATGCAAACATCATCATTTCCCTTAAAGTAAAAATTTGGCGAAGCTTGATTCGCTGCTTTACATCACCATAAGCGAAAATTTATTATGAATGAAATGATTTTATTTTATTCAAAACTATGAATCAGATTCATAATACTAGCCCATTGGAAGTGGCTCACTTTCATCGTATTGATATTAATTTATATCCGCTGTTTATTGCGATTTTTGAACAAAAGAGCATTTCTAAAGCTGCCCAATTGTTGTGTATCAGCCAATCTGCGGTCAGCCACGCCTTGCAGCGTTTACGTGTACAACTTAAAGATGAGCTGTTTGTGCGTAGTGGGCAAAAAATGCTGCCTACGCCTTATGCTGAGCAGATTTATCAGCCGATTCAAATGGCTTTATTGAGTATTCAAAAAATCGCTATGCCTCAGCAAGATTTTAGGCCGAGCATGCTACAAAGTATAAAAATCGCGATTCATGATGAAATCGAACCCATTATTTTTCCTCAATTGGTCAATCACTTTGCCAAGCAAAATCTCAATATCCAGTTTTTTAGTTCTAAACTTGATCGTAAAAATATGTTGGCTGATTTGTCAGCACAACAAATCGATTTTGTGATTGACTTAGTACAACCGTATCAAGCTCATTTACAGTTTGAAAACCTGATTGAAGATTATTTTGTGGTCTGCACACAGCAAACTAAAATGAATTTATCGCTCTATTTATCATCACCGCATATTGGTGTGTCATCACGGCGTACGGGGTTATTATTGGAAGATATTTATCTTAATCGGCAACAATTGTCTCGGCAAATTTTTCTACGCTGTCAGCACTATTCAACAGCTTTACAGGTCTTAGCGCAGCACCCAAATGCAATACTGACTATCCCTCAAAGTATTCTAAAACATCTACACTATTCAAAAGATTTACAGATTCATGCACTTCCGATTGAATTACCCAAAATCAATATGGGTATGTATTGGCATGAGCACGTAAAACACAATCCTCGACATCAATTTTTACGCACAGAGATTTTGAAAATTTTTAATCCTGACCTAATTTGCTGAAGATTTGCACATTTGCTAAAAATGTGTAATTCTATACACACATTTGGATGTCACCATCCATACAGAATTCGTTTGACAAGGGGAGTAGCCTCCTCCAAACCTAGGTAGTGTAGTTAAAATACTTAGGTGTCAGAGCTTCGTCATTACACTTTGCAAAAAGTCGGACTCTGAGCATCGCAATCGATTTGTGATGTAGGCAAGACCTTGATCATGTTGAAACAGATGTATTTATTCATCTGGCAACTGGTCAAGGTTTTTTTATGCCCAGTTGCTAGATAGGGAGTTGTGATGGAAACTATCGGTAATCTATGGCTGTATGTCGTATTCTTCGGCCTTGTCACAGTCATGCTTTTGGTCGATTTTTTAGGCTTTAAACAAAAACAAAACCAAGATGTTCCAATCAAGCAAGCCGCTTACTGGAGTATTGCTTGGGTCACTGTAGCAGTGCTATTTGGTGGGGGCTTGTGGCTCTATCTACAGCAAACAGTAGGACTCACCCTTGCGAATCAAAAAACCATGGAATACTTCGCAGGTTATCTACTGGAAAAATCACTGGCGATCGATAACGTCTTCGTTTGGCTGATGATCTTCGCCGCATTTGCAATTCCACCTGCGCTGCAACGTAAAATCTTACTCTATGGCGTATTAGGTGCAATCGTATTAAGAACCATCTTTATTTTTATCGGTGCATGGTTCGTTCAAGAGTTTTCATGGGTTCTTTACATCTTCGGTGCGTTCTTGGTCTATACAGGTTTCAAATTCCTAAAAGGACAAGACGAAGAAACCAATATCGAAGATATCAAAACTTTAAAATGGTTACGCAAACATATGCGGATTACCCCACAGCTTGAGGGTGAAAAATTCTTTGTTCGCCGTGATGGTTTGTTGTGGGCAACACCATTATTTTTAGTTCTGATTTTGGTTGAAGGTTCCGACGTTATCTTTGCAGTGGATTCCATCCCTGCAATCTTTGCCGTCACCAGTGACCCGTTCATTGTCCTGACTGCAAACCTGATGGCAATTCTAGGCCTACGTGCCATGTTCTTCCTGCTGGCTGGTGCCGCAACCAAACTGCATTACCTACCGTATGGTCTGGGCATTATCTTACTGTTCATCGGTGCGAAAATGTTATTGCTGGATGTATTCCACATGCCAATTTGGATTTCATTGAGCTTTATCGTACTGGTACTCAGTATCACCGCTTATCTATCATTACGTCATAATAAAAAGCAGTTGCAATCTTAATCAGTTGAATTCAGGCATTTGATAAATTCAGGTGCCTGAACAGTTAAATCATAAAAATAGACTGTACATTAAAAAAACAGATCAATATCATATGGCGGCTTAAAGCTTTTATCTTTCCTAATCAGAAACATAATAAACAAGACTTGCTCACATATTTATGTCGATCAAGCAAATTAAAATGAGTGGGGTCTCATGCGTTCTAAAAAAATTAATCTTGTTGTTGTACCATTATTACTGAGTGCTTGCAGCCATAATGATGGGCCGCTAGTACAAGATGTTTATAACAATCAATATGATTGTGCAACAGACTGGAATACTGAAACTTGTGAAGAAGAAAATGGCTCAGGAAGCGGAAGTTCTACTGCTAGCGTTCGCTATTATGGTGGTTTTGGTTCTGGGCGTTATTTAGGACCGCAATATTATCAACATAATCGTGAAGTCTCTTTTAAAGGCAACACCTTGAGACCACATACCAATCTCAGTGTGGGACAACCTTCAATTTCAACCACTGCAAAACGCTATTCTGTATCATCACCTATTCGTGGCGGTTTCGGTCGTGGCGGCTCATCATTTGGCGGCTAATTAAAAGACTGAAACTCAAGATGAAAAGAAAAATATTACCCCCCCGCACAGACTGGCAACTTGAACACCAAAAAATTGGTTTCGATTATTTTAATTTACCATCACTTGATGGCTCAATTTACTGGTCAGAAGGAATTGCCTACGAATTTACATTGAAGCAAATTGAACAGCTTGAAGATGCAGCTAATGAACTGCATCAAATGTGTTTAGCTGTGACAAGTGATTTGATTCAACGCGGTAATTATCCTGATTATTTCCAGATTCCAGTTGCTGCAATTGCACAAATCGAGCAGTCTTGGCGACAAAATGCGCCGATGCTGTATGGACGCTTTGACTTTGCCTATGATGGGCGCAATATCAAAATGCTGGAATACAATGCTGATACTCCCACAGGACTGTTAGAGGCATCAGTAGCACAATGGCTATGGATCGAACAAGTATCTGGGATTTCGAATCGAGATCAGTTTAACAGTATTCACGAAGACTTGATTAAGCGTTGGCGAACCATTCTACCGCGAGGAAGTCACGTGCATTTTGCAGCCTGTCAGGAGGCAGGGCGAGAGGATTGGGGCAATCTAGAATATTTAATGGATACCGCTTTTCAAGCGCATCTACAAGTTTCTGAACTTTCAATGGAAAATATTGGCTGGAATGGACAGAGTTTTGTTGATCTGAATAATCGACCCATTCAAAACCTATTCAAGTTATATCCTTGGGAATGGATTTGGGAAGAATCATTCTCTCAATATCTGAGTCCGCAATCGAATTGGATCGAACCATGTTGGAAAATGCTGCTCTCTAATAAAGCGATTTTAGTGGAGCTTTGGAAACGCTATCCAAATCACCCACTTTTAGTTGAGACCCATCATTTTGATCCCCAGCAAAAATTCTCTGGCAAATGGGTGAAAAAACCGATCTTAGCAAGGGAAGGGGCGAATATTCGAGTGTTGCAAGATGGTCAAGATCAAGGGGCTGCTTCTGGTAGTTTCTATTTTGATGACTATGATAAATATGGCTATGTGGTACAAAAATGGGTAGAGACTCCATTGTTTGCTGGTCAGTTACCCACGCTGGGTTTATGGATGGTGGGACATCAGTGTGCAGGCATGTCGATTCGTGAGGACTGCTACGACATTATTGGCAATGATGCCCATTTTGCCGCGCATTATTTTGTGGAATAGAGAAAGGACAATATTTATATGTAGAGAAATCATCTACATTTTTTATTTTTTGAAGGTAAATCTCATAATATTCTATCTTACCCAACGGCATGGCTGTCGCTGGTTTAGCTGTGGTATCAGGCAGGTACCATCAGCTAAAGAAAGTATTTTTCTACTTTTGATCCATCAAAAGTAAAGCGTAATTCAATATTCATTCTAATCACTCATACGCTATATCATCATAAAAGACAGACTTAAATCCTATGCGCTGCAACCCGTTTCATATAAGACACCAAACGAGTAAAAAATAAAATTTGCAGAAAAATGGTAAAAGCCGAAACACACCATTCGTACCACATTTCAAATGCGGTTTGCGCTAAACCAAAATATTGATAAATTCCCAATAAAACTAGCCCAAAAACAATTCCAAACACAGT